>JAFGOQ010000074.1 GCA_016926405.1 Bacteroidales bacterium | reverse complement strand
ATAATTCCATCTTTTTAGTTTTGTTAATTGGTTAATACTAAATGTAGCGAAATTTGGCTAATTAATTGTTATTGTTTTTTTTGCATTAATCTTTTTCCTTTTTTCGTAGCGCACTTTAAGATCATACACGAGTATGTCGTACGCGATACAAATATGGGTGTTTTTTATTGAAATCCAAACTTTATTGAAAAAAATATTTAATCAGAGTTGTTTTTTGGCTTTGTTTATTGCGGTAATCTTTTGATTGAGGTATGAAATAAAGTTGAAATGCAGACGTTCAGATTTCTTTTTTTAAGTTTGGTTTAATGTAAGTCTTATAGCAGATTGTTATAAGCTGTCTCTGGAATATAACCCCAATCAATGAGTTCTTTTTTACTTTTAAGTTCTTTTGTTCCTCCATCATGAATAATTATAATCCGAGTAGCAATATCGAGTATATTTCTATAATCATGGTCGGTGATAATAAACCCTTTATCTGCTGATTGTCCTTTAATCAAATCTTTTATCTCCTCCTTATAAAGAGGAGCAACTCCGTTAAATGGTTCATCAATTAGTGAGTATGTTGAATCTGAGTATATTATAAGAAGTATTTCCAATAATCTTTTTTCTCCACCAGAAAGCTGCTTGCTTTTTTTATTTAGCATTGGTACTATCAGCTTGTGTTTTTTTATTAATTCCGCTTTATTCTTATCGCAAAACAGTTCAATTATAGTTTTAACTTTTACATGATTTGGTAAGAAATTATCTTGTGGGAGGTATTTAATCAGTTTTCGATTATCAAAAAGTCCAGACGATATTTTATCTCCAATTTTTACAAATTTATTATCAGCAGGTATCGAACCGAAGATTATTTTTAACAGAGTTGATTTTCCTGTACCGTTTCGTCCAAGTAATCCAATAATGTCTCCTTTTTGACAAGAAATAAACACATCTGTCAAGACCTGTTTAGTGTCAAAATTCTTTATGATGCTATCAACGTGAAGTTTGCTCATATTTTGAAAAGAATTATACCGATAATTATATTTAAGCTAAACGTAGATATCCATAGAGTTATCCTGCTTAATCCAAGATTATAATAGAAATAATACTCATTGAAATTTCTTATCTCATAAATGAAATAGTGAAATATAAGCCCCAAAAATATATATGAAATGCCAACTGTCTTAAATGAAAATTTATCAGTAATACCCATTCCAATAAATGCCAACAAACCCGACAAAGCCAGTGTAGGAATAATCAACTTTTGATAAAATATTAATATGGGTTTTAATATGCGCATGGGATAGTTGATGTTAGTTTAAAGAGAGTTATGTGTTTAGGCTTCTTGAGCAGATGTAGATTTTGAGCTGAATCAATTATAAAACATTGCAAGAATTAAAATCGAAATAGTGTCAATTATAAATAGTCTAATTAGGTTCATTTTTATCTGGTATTATTGTGGCTAACGTCAAAATGTTTCCCTGAAATTAACTAAAAAGCCACAGTGTTTGTTTTACGTCACCAAACGTAGCAAAAATATTATTATAACATAACTTTTGATGGTTCAAAAATGAATATTGTTATAGGATTAGATAAAGTAGTTATTAGAACTTCGTTATTGGTTATTAGAGAGATTTTGCATAACCTCAATCCGCATCAAAATCATATATCTTACATCATAAATCTTAGCGCCTTTGTGTCTTAGCGGTAAAAAACTTCCCCTCTTAAATCATACATCTTACTTCATTTTTGGTGACAAGTGGAATAATATTCTGAGTTAATTTAATGGTGTCTGCAACCTTGTTGGTTTTTAGAATAGGTTCGTTATCCATCCATATCTCGAAGTGAATGTCGGAGTTTTCGTTAATTTTTATGTAAGTGTTGTCGGTACTGGTTGCTTTAACAGGCTTAATGCCTTTACGCATAAGAGCACGGCGCAGTAGTGTGTATTTAAATCCGTGGCCTTTAACAGCAATGGTTGTATTGTGATTGTAAGCTACTTTAAATAGACCTGTTTTGTTGTCGAATTCAATACTACCATTGTTAAACATTGGCTGAAAAGCATTCTCTAACACCAAGTCTTCGGGTGTTCCGTAAATAAGAGCGTTTTTTTGTAAAAGCCATAGCTGATCGGACATTTGCAGTGCCAAATCCAGATCGTGGGTCGACATAAGCACCGATTTTTGTGTATCGGAAGCCAATCGGCGAAGTAGTTGCATAATTTCTACTCGTGCTGGTAGGTCGAGGAATGCTGTTGGTTCGTCCAGAATTATTATGGGAGTATCTTGCGCCAGAGCTTTGGCAATGGTTGCTTTTTGTCGTTCGCCATCGCTTAGTGCCGAAAGCAACGAGTGTTTTTTGTGTGATATACCGCACATAGCTATCGATTGCTCTACAACCTGTTTGTCGTTATCGGAGAGACGACCCAAGAAATCGGTGTATGGACTACGACCATAAGCTACAAGTTCGTAAACAGTAGCATTGGTAAGAGTTAATTTATCGGTTAACACAATGGCAATAAGCTTTGCCATATCTTTCTCGTCGAGCGTTGTGGAATTTTTTTGGTTTATCGATATTAATCCCGATATAGGCTTTAAGAATCCACAAATGGATTTTATTAACGTGCTTTTTCCTGTTCCGTTAGGACCTAGCAAGCATGTCATTTCGCCTTTGTTTAGGTTTGCATTCAGATTGCTAGCAACTGTTTTTTTACTCTTAGAGCTAGTGTATCCAATATTTAGGTTCTCTATTTTAATAGATTCAGTCATCTTTTCTGTTGATTTAATTTTCAGGTAAATTATCTTTTCGGCGTTTTAGTATAACCGAAATCACTACCGGAGCACCTATAAAAGCGGTAACTGAGTTAATGGGTAGTGCGCTGTCAAAACCTGGTAGTCGAGCAATTAAACTGCACAGAAGAGCCGTTGCCGCACCTAATATTGCTGTGTTTATTATTAATATTAGATGGTTTGATGTTTTAGAAATCATTTTTGCCATATGTGGCACTGCCATACCAATAAAAACTATTGGTCCACAAAAAGCGGTAACGGTGGCTGTTAAAATACCCGATAGTAGTATTGTTATAAATCGTGCTCGTTCTATTTTAAGACCTAGGCTGCGTGCGTAATTGTCGCCCATAGAGAGTAGGTTAAGCCATTTAGCCATGAAAACGCAGATAAACGATGGTATAAGTGTTAGCAACAGAAAAAACTGTGCTCGCGGCAACGATAGTCGGCTAAAGCTTCCCAAACCCCATATTACGTATGTATGCACATCTTCTTCCAGACTGTAAAACTTCATCATACCAACAAGCGAGCTGCTAAGGTAACCTATCATAACACCCATAATAAGTACCGAGAGTGTACCATTTGTTTTTCGTGCTATTAGAAGAATTATTGATAGTATTCCAAGCGATCCGCCAAAAGCTGCAATAAGAATTGCAAACTCGCCAACTATTCCTAGGCTGCTCATCGAGAAGCCAAAAAGTCCACCTGCAACAAGCACTACAAAGCCTACACCCAAGCTAGCTCCCGACGATATTCCCAATACCGATGGTCCGGCTAATGGATTTCGGAATAGTGTCTGCATAAGCAGTCCGGCTATACTAAGTGCCACGCCAGCACCCAAGGCAACTAAAGCCTGTGGTAGACGTGTGTGTAAAAGTATATTGGTGAAAACTATATTATCGGTTGCGGCACCCGAAAAAACCTGAAACACTGACTTTAAAGGTATGCTTATTGATCCGAAAATAAGGTTAAGCAAAAACAGTACTATTACTAATGCTATTGATATAATAAAGTTTATACTAGTATTGCTTTTTATTGATTGGCTAAAATTATTCATTGATTCGTGTCCAATATTGAGGTTTGTGATTAGGTAGTAAATTATGGTGAAAATGGTGAATATAGTCGGCCAGTAGAATGTGAGGTTTTATGCACGACTCTTCGCGATAAGGTATTTCGCGTAGGTTACATACCAGAATATTTTCTGTTTTGTAGGCCTTGAAATCGGCGTAGCGTCTGTCTTCGTTGTTAATCGATTTTTTATTGAATCCTTTTGGCGAGCTGGTAAGCATACGCCAATAATCGGCATTGTGACCTGCGGCATACACAGATTCGTAATCCATAGGAACAGCTACTTTGTTGTTGTTTTTTATTATATAGTCGGCACCAGCATCTTTAAACAGATGAGCTAAGAAACTGTTTCCGCCTGCCACGTACCACGATCCACCTTTCATTTTTCCACTTATTACTGTTGGTCGATTCTCTATTTTTGCTGTTAGTTCTTTTAGTTGGTTATATTGAGTGGCTACAATGTTAAAAAGGGAGTCGGCCTGCTGTTCTTTCCCTACAAAAAGCGACATAAACTTAATCCACTCTGCTCGGCCTAATGGCAACTGTTCCGAATAGGCAGCCATAGGAACTAAAGGGATACCCAGATTGCGTAGAGCGTCGTATCCTCCCGATTTAAATGGCGAAACAAAAATCACGTCGGGGTTAATGGCGGCTATTACCTCGATATTAAAAACGCCCTCTTTTCCTACTTTCAGAATTTTACCCTCTTTGATTTTTGTATTTATTTTTTTATTAAAGAGATATCGACTGCTATTTATTCCAGCAACATTATCTAGCGCATCAAGCTCAATTAAATAGGCCAGTTGTGTAGAGCTTAAACATATTATTCGTTGGCATGGTACTTTTATCTGGTTCTGTTTTAATGTCCCTTTATAATCTTTACCAACCAGGGTAAATTGCCCTAGTATATTTGTGCTATCGTCGGGATTAAAAATAGTTATCTCTTTTCTGTTGTTGTATGATGTAATGCTGAAGCCCTTTGAGTATTGTTGCATAGTAATAGCACCTTCCTCTTTTTGGTTTGGCGCGCTATTGCATGAAGAGATAAGAAATGGAGCAGCAAAAAATATTACTGCACTTTTTATAAGGCCTTTGGTTTTTAATATCATGGTATGGATTTTATTAAAACGATGAAGAGACGTTGCTTGCAACGTCTCTACACAGAATAAATTATAGACTGCTGAATTTTATGTTTAATCCAACAAAATAGGTACGTCCCGGATTAATTGTTCCGCGATGTAAACCATAAGGGCTGTCGTCGATAAAGTTGAAAATATTGTCGATACCAGCATTGGCAGTAATATTAATTCCCGAAAACTCTGCGAAATCGTGAGTTGTAGTAAGTCTCCAAAGCTGATAAGCTTTAGCGTTGCCATCGGTAAAGAATTTCTCATCTTGTAAACGGCCAAGCAGCTGTACGTTTAACTGATATTTTTTCCACCCGTGGAAATAACCAGCACGAAGGCTTCCGTAGTTTTGTGCTACATATTCTAGGCGAATATCTTCGGTAAGGTTTTTAGCGTCAACATAACTATAACCACCACCAATAGTAAATCCGTATGGAAGCTTTGCATCAAACATTAGTTCTACTCCACGTGTGCGAGCATCTTCAATATTATAGTGTTGACGTCGAGCCTTAATACCGTTTTCGGCATCGCCAGGAATTGTGTTAACAGCTTTATATGTAATTAATCCTTTAACATCGTTTTGGTAACTACTTAAATTTACATTTAACCAACTGTTGTGATAATCGACACCTACACTATAGTAATCTGATTTTTGTGCGTCTAATTCCGTGTTACCCAAGTATAGAGTGCCTCTCATAATATAATAATAGTATTGCTCTTTAAGTGTAGGAGCTTTAAAACCACTTGAGTATGTACCACGTAAATTAATATTTTTTAGTTTGTATAATAGCGATATTTTTGGTGTTGCAATAGCACCAAAGTTATCGTGTTTAACAGCTCTAATACCTGCAGTGATAAGTAAATCGTTAAATAGTGTAATCTCGTCTTGTGCGTAAATCGACCATGTATTTACTTTAGCCTCGTTAGTGGTCAAACGTCCATCAGAAACGTATGATTCGTTTACCATTTCGGCACCAGCAGTTATTGTTTGGCTTTTGTTAAGCTTGTTCATCCATTTAAGGTTCACATCCTGACGGCGTTGATCGCTGTTTAGGATATAATCGCCCTCATTAAATTTGCCTTTTTCGTCGTCCTGATTGTATTTGTAGTAGTATTTATAGTCGTCGGAATTGTAGTCGATTTTAATATTCGATTTTTTAGATATCAAATACTTTGCTCCAAAGTTGTAGCTAAGATCCTCAAAATAGTAGCCGTAGTCTTTTACCTCTAAAGGTTGTTTTCTGTGGTTTATATAAAACGATCCACCGCCGTTAACTTCAATTTTGTCGGTTAGTCGAAGCTCTAAATCTTGACGTATATTTCTGTTTATATATGCGTTCTGAGTCATGACTTTAGTATCTATAAGCTCGCCTTTTTTTGTAAGCTCAAATTTGCTGTTTTGCCATCCGTCTGACTGCTTTTGCGAGAACGATGTGTGACCAGAAACAATTCCCGACTTAAAGTCGATATTGTTGGTTTGTTCATAAGTGTTATAGTTCGAAACTTGAGTGTTATTTGTTACCGAGATATTGCTCTTAGATTTCTTTGTAATGATGTTGATGACACCTGCAATAGCGTCGGAACCATATAACGACGATGATGCACCTTTTACTACCTCAATGCGTTCTACATTGTTTGGGTTAATACGACCTAAATCGTTTAATCCTCCCATGTCGCCATATACACGACGGCCATCAATAAGAATAACTATAAAGTCGTTGCCTAGTCCGTTAAGTTGGATAAACGAACCCATTGTGCCAGGTGAGAAATCGAATGATGGACTTATGTTAGTCATAAGGCCAGCAAAATCGGGTGCAGCAATGCGTTCAATCATTTTTTTTGTTACAAGCTCGGTTGGGACAGGAGCTGTTTTTAGATGATGAGGTGTTCCTGTAGCGGTAACAACAATCTCGCCTAGTTCACCTTCCGACTCTTGCATAATTATGTTCAGGTTAGCTACTGCTTTATTTAAATTAATTTGTGTACGGTATCGTTTGTAACCTAAATACGATACGCAAAGTTCGTAATTGCCTTCTTTAATATTTTTTATGGTAAATTCTCCGATGTTATTTGTGGCGGTTCCTATTGTTGTGCCATTTAAATATACATTTGCTCCTATAAGAGGTTCGTTTTTGTCATTATTGACAGTTCCCGAAATACTAAATTTTTGTTGTGCTATTGCCATGTTAATCGATGTGATTACAGCAAATAGCATCATTAATGTTTTACGCATAATTAAGAATAGTTATTTGTTTGAATTAATTGTGTTGTGAGAGAGTCCAAAGGCAATCAATTGTCATCCTGAGCAGAAGTCGAAGGTCATCCTGAGCGGAGTCGAAGGATTGTTGAATTAGGAAACAACGTTTCGACTACGCTCAACGTGACAATTATTTATTGCATAAGGACTCTCTCATGAAAAAGCATATTGTTATTGTTTAGCTGACTCTAAGTGATTTAACCAAATGGCGTTAATCTCTGAGTAATCCCCAAGACCTTTCATAATATCGGTTACTGTGTATCCCTCGGCCTCAAGACGCTCTCTCCACGATTGTTCTGCAGGGTCTGTCTCGCCTGTAACGCCATTCATATCGTTATTAGCGTGGTCGCCAGCAATAGACATTAGCGGAGTAATAGTAACTTTTGTTGGCTTAGGTGCTATTGCATTAAGTTTTGCAATAATTCCACCTATAGATGTCTTACCTGCCTCAAAGCTGATGCCCTCAACAGTTCCTACAAAAAAGTTAGGATTAATTTTTTGTAATTCCGTCTGAAGTTTTAAGTACTGACCATCGGCTTTATGAGGAGTACCGTGACCCATAAAGCATACAGGTCCCTCTTTAACTTGCTGGGCAAACTTATTGGCCATAATTGTTGCTACTGCTTTAATGTCGGCATCAGTATCAAGAAGTGGGCGACCAATATTAAAGTGTACACCTGGATACTTTAGCTCAAAAGCCTCTATTGCCTCAACAGTCTCGTCGAATTCTTCGCCTGGAATAACGTGTAACGACTGAACAGTAAATTTTGAGTAACCATCTTTTACCATTAACTCAAGAGCTTCTAGTGGAGTGTTGTTGTCTATAATAATACCTTTTAACGAACCCTCGCCATTTCCTTGGCGTAATTTGTTAAGAATAATGTCGGAAGTATATCCCCAACGAATTTCTTGACCCGCGAATTTTGCTTTTGCATCGCTATCAATTTTTTTGAAAGTTTGTTGTGGATCAGGAAATGAAGACCCGAAAGTAACTAATAAAATACCCTCTTTGTCACCTAAAGTAACATCATTTTTAGGGTCATCTTTTTTGCAGGCAGCAAACACAAGGGTAGCTGCAAATAGTGTTAAAACTACTTTTTTAATACTTTTCATGTTTAAAAATTTAAGTTGAAAAATGTGCTAATATTATAGCTGAAAATTATTTATATCTTTTATCGAATTTTAGCTTTATCCCTGCAAACAAGGTTGTTCCAGGATTTAACGTGCTGTAGTGCGAGCCGTAAGGGCTACTATCCACATAGTCGAAAATATTATCTACACCTGCCGTTACTGTTACGCTGCAAATCTTAATTCTTTTAATCTTATGATTTGTGGTAATTTTCCAAAGCTGATATGGCTTAGAGTAGGCATGTTCAAGATTCTCTTCTAAGTAGAACCTGTTTGATTTATAGACTCCCGAAATTGAAACATCAATATCGTATCCAGTCCATTTCTTGCTCCATACGGTTTTAAATGTTGTACTATGTTCTGAGATGCCGTAAAGCCTAATATTTTGTGTAAGGTTTCGGGCATCAACATAACTATATCCACCGCTTATTACAATTTGCTTTGTAGGATAAACACTAAAATGCCAATCGATACCAATATTCTGAGCCTCGTCAATATTGTAGCGTTTATTTGTCTCCTCAATGCCTCGGCGACGATTATCGTACGTTGTTGGTATTATCATATAATCAATCATATTGTTAATCCTGTTCAGGTATAAATTTACTCCTGTACGGAACCACCCTTTTGCGTATTCTGAAGAGAGACTAACATAATTCGATTTTTGTGGTTTTAGATCAGCATTACCAAGGTACAGGCAGTATGTTCCCATTCGTAGGCTCTCGTAGTAATAGTAAAGCTCTTTAAGGGTAGGCGTTTTAAAACCATTTGAATATGTGAGCCTGTGAGTAAAACTGCCATTTTTGTACATTGCTGTAAATTTTGGTGTAACAGTAAACCCCGATTTATCGTGATATATGCCTCTAAGTCCGCCAACAAGGTTAAAATTCTCAGTTACCTTATACTCGTTTTGTACATATAGCGAATAGGTATACGCATTAACATCGGGCTTTGTTAAACGATACTGCGACTGTAAATATTCGCCAGAAATATCGGTGCCTACAATAAGTTTGTTTTTGTTGTTCAGATTGAATACTCCCTTTGCTAATATGTTAATGTTTGTCTGGTCGGAGTTTTTGAAGCTGTCGCCAGGGTAATATGTAATGTTTATTACTTTGCTTTGGGTTACATACGATTCGTTATATTTATAAGGATACTCGGTAAAGTATAGGTAATTACCATAATCGATACTTGCTTCGATATGATTTTTGTTTTTTAATTTGTACTTACCTCCAACAGCTAATGTGCGATTGTTGTAGTAATAATCATGCATCTGTGCTTTAAACGGGAAAAACAATCTTTTCTCGTACCACGAAACATTGGCGTTTAAGCTTAATTTATTGTTTACTTGGTATTCAAAAAGCTGACTAATAGTATATGAATGCTTTTTATTTACTGGTTGATAATATGTGGGAATAAGATAGGGGAGGTTATGGTTGTCATGCCATTTGTTGTTGAATTTTACAGAACTTAATTGATAGCCATCGTTTGTTTTATAGTTAAACGATGTTTTTCCATAGAGCTTGCCTTTGTTAAAGCTTACAGTGTTTAGCTGAGTAAAATGACCTTTTCCGCCAACTTGTGTACTGTTGTTTACCGAGAAGTTTGTTTTGTTCTTTTTGGTAATGATGTTTATCACCCCAGCTATAGCATCGGAGCCATATAGGGTCGATGAGGCGCCTTTAACAATCTCTATTTGCTCAATTTCGTCGGTGTTTATTCGGCTTAAATCGGCGTAACCACCAACACCTCCAGTAAGGCGTTTGCCGTTTATTAATATTAATACATAGTCTTTGCCTAAACCATTAATTTTTATGTTAGAGCCCATTGAACTGGTTGTATAATCGATAGATGACGATAGGGTTGATATAACCTCTTCAACATTTTTACCAGCTAGCTCGGCAATATCTTTTTTAGTGATTATCTCTGTTTGAACAGGAGCGTTGTCTATTCTGTGGCGAGTACCTGTTCCAGTAACCACTATGGCTTGCATTTTTATGGCTTGCGGAACAAGTTGAATATCTAAAGTATTAATTCCTTCGCGCAGATCGATCTCTTTACGGAAATCTTTATAGCCCAAGTGCGAAACACAAATCGTCTGCTTTTGTTGCCATAAGCTATTAAACAGATAGCTACCATCTTCGGCACTATATGTAGATACCAAAATAGTATCTAAGTAAACTTGGGCAAAGCCAATTGTCTCCTTAGTCTCTTTGTCTGTTACTGTGCCTTTTAAAACAGCCTTTTGTGCAAATGCCGATACACAAAGTATCTGCATTAGCAATGCCAAATAAATTCTATGCATAAGTAAAAAAATTACTACGCATCCTGGAACATCAAATAAAATTATTCAGAAAAAAATCCGAACTTTTACTCACTTCTTTTCCCGGAAGCAATAAATTATATAATCCATTTGGCAGGTTTCCTGACTTTCTCGATTCTCAACCGTCCTTCCCATCCTGTTTAACGGACAGTGGACTTTAGATTGGAGAGAACAATTATTGCCATAAAGCAATAACGAGATTACAGTAGCGGGTACTGTTTCGGATTTTCACCGAATTCCCTTTAATCAGATTCTAACAAAGAACCCAATCACCAAAAGTTGTGCAAATGTATGATTATTTTCTTTCGAAAAGCAATATGATTTTGAATTTTTCTGATTAGTGGAATAGTGATATAGAAATAAACTAGAATTGTTTTTTCTGGTATTTATAGTGTTTTAATTTTTGTGTAATTCTGTTAGTTAAGTTTCTTTATGTGTAAGTGTGTTAAAAACAAAAGGTTTAATATTGCCAATTAAGTATGGAGTGGTATGAATAATTTATCTGTTTTTATTATTATGCTCTTCCTGTTCTTATCCATTTTGCCCAATCATTTCTTTCATTTTTTTCGGCCATTTTAGCAGTCTTTTCAAAATTGTAAGGAATGGATAATTGCTCAACTGAAATATTTTCATCACTCTTTGTTAATATCGAGTATTTTGCAAGAGGATTAAAACTTTCCATTTTATGCGGAATTGGCAGTTCGTCGCTATAAGCTTGCAGACCAACACTTCCAGGGTTAATAACAATCTTTTTGTTTTCGGTCATTATTATTCTAGCAGTGTGGCTATGCCCACAAATAATTATTTCTTGGTTTATATTTTTAAGTAAATCATCAACTTCATTATACTCTTTTACAGCTATATGATCTGTTTTAAGATTTTCTAATAAATATGAAGTGTCAGAATGAGGACTTGCATGACAACAATAAATATCTTCATAAATCAAGTCGAAAGGAAGTTGTTTTAACCAATTAATGATATTGTTGTCAATCTGATCTTTAACATATTCCATTGTTTTATATGGCGACACCTCTTCTAAATGCTCAAGAATTGTTCTATCTCCATTACCACGAATACTTATTACATTATTTTCTGTTAGCAGATTGAAAGTTCCTTGAGGGTCTAATGGTCCATATAAGCTATCGCCTAAATTGATAATTGTTTTAATCTCTTTAGATTTAATATCTTTTAGAATTTCTTTCAGAGCTAAAGAATTTCCATGAACATCTGAGATTATGGCTATTTTTTTCATCATCACGAGTTGATAATTAGTAAAACTACTTTTGCATTACATATAACTATCAAACAAACACATCACTTATAAGCTTTCTTATTTATTTAAAGGCAAACGTGTTTAGTTTTAGTTGCTAAACATAACGAAAAAATTTCTTTAAGTATAAATGTTGATCGCGCAAAGTTTATGCAAATTATATGAATTACTATTTATTGGAATGTACAACTTGATCAAAAAAGAGCTATTAATATTTCTTAATAAGCACAACTTGATCAAAAAAATGGTCTTAAGATTTCATAATAAGTACAACTTGACCAAAAAACAGTTATTAAGATTTCTTAATAAGCATAACTTGTCCAAAAAAATGCTCTTAATATTTCTTAATAAGTATAACCTGATCAAAAAACAGCTATTAATATTTCTTAATAAGCATAACTTGACAAAAAAAATGGTCTTAAGATTTATTGGAACGTAGCCCCGCTTACAGTGGTGCGCATTTCAGAAATTTTTACTTAGTTGGTGCTAATATTTTTTGAACTTTGATAGTTTGTTTACAGTGTTTGCAAGGTTTTATTACATTGTCTTGTAAATAACCAAATAAACCCAATAATTTTGTTGTAAAACTCTTTGTTCTGAAATTATATTTCTATTTGATTAATGTTACTAAATACAACAGGATAATTTAGTTGTGGTCGTTTAAGGATTAAAACCTCTACATTCAGTTGGTTTGCAGCACTAATTTTTTCTACCATTCCACCTTCGGCTCCCGAATCTTTAGTTACCATATATTTAATGTTGTACTCTGTCAGTAGTGCTTTGTTGGTTTGTGTGTTGAGAATGCCTTTGCAGGCTATTATCTGATGCGCTTTTAGTCCCGCCTGATTGCATAGATTAATACTGTCGGCAACAGGCAACACTCTTGCGGTAATTCTATTAATTCCTACTGGTGTAAAAAGGTCTATGTTTTTAGATCCTATTGTAAGTAGAATATTGCCATCGCTATTTTTTAGGTACTCAATAATATCGTCGTACGATTCGAAATATTTAGCATTGTTGAAGTGGATATTTTCTCGTTCGAATCGTAGATATTTGACACCTGTAGCTAGTGCCGCCTCAATACCATTTTTCGATACATCTTGAGCAAACGGATGGCTGGCATCTATGATTGTATTTATGCTGTAGTCGTTAATGAGCTGCACCATATCGTTTAGGTTAAGCGCTTTTTGAATCACCGTCACCTTGCCGCTTTTGGCTAGTTGTGCACCATAAGGTGTTGTTGTAGATACCAACACCTTTTTATGGTTTGCAGTTAAGTAATCGGCTATTTTTTGTGCATCGCTAGTGCCTCCAATAATCCAGATCATACTTTATATCCTCGTATTGTTACCATTTTATTATTTAGTACTTCGGTTTGCGAATTACCGATAATAAGTGTTGTAAACATATCTATATCGTGGCTGTCGAGATTAGCCAAGTCGGTAATAGTAACTTCTTGATGTTGTCGCATGGCGTGTTTTACAATTCCAACAGGTGTTTCTGGCTTCTTATATTTAAGCAGAATATCTATTGCTTGCGTAAGTTGAGTGACGCGTGTGTTGCTTCGCGGATTGTAAATGCCTATAACAAAATCGCCAGCTCCAGCAGCGTGCAGACGTTTCTCTATCATCTCCCAAGGTGACAACAGGTCGCTAAGGCTTAGAATAACGAAGTCGTTCATTAGCGGAGCACCCAATAGCGATGCTGCCGATGAGGCGGCACTAATGCCAGGGACAATCTCAACCTCGATATCGGAGTTTCTGTTGTGAACAATTTCGAGCATTATTCCAGCCATACCATAAATACCAGGGTCGCCACTGCTGATAAGGCTTACTGTTTTTCCTTCTTGTGCTAGTTTTAGTACCTCTTGGCAACGCTCAACTTCTTTCATCATACCCGATGCCACAAGTTTGTTTTTGTCTACAAACGGAGCAATAAGCTCTATATATGTTTTGTATCCGATAATTACATCGCTACTCTCAATTGCCTTAATAGCTCGCTGGCAGATGTACTCTTGGTCGCCAGGGCCTGTTCCTACTACAAATATTTTTCCGTGCATATATTTAGTTGTTAGTCTTTAGTTTTTAGAATTAGTGAAATAGTAATATTGTGAAATAGTTATTTAGGAAAAGTCGTTATTAGAACTTAGTTATTGGTTATTAGAAGATTCTAAATCGTACTTCATACATCATCCTTATTACTTATTTTCTTAGCGCCTTTCCGCCTTTGCGGTAAAATTCTTCCCGCCTTAAATCACGCTTCTTTCTTCATAAATCATACTTCATACTTTTCACTTCTTACTTCATAATTATCGAAACAGTCATTCCTTTGTAAGCCTCTTTTTCTACTATAAAAGCGCCTTGTCTGTTTGCAGCAGTATAAGCAGCTGTTGTGCTTACCGATGCAACACCTACTGTAGCCTTAACAAACGACGATCCTTCGAAAAGATCATCGACAAGCTTTAGTGTTTTAGCGCTATAAAAATTAGTAGTTGCGTTGTAGTATTTGGCTGCTTCAATAATTGCCATCTCTTCGGCTTTAATATCAATAGATGCTATTGTGCTTATGCTACGTGTGTCGATATTGTGCTTTTTACATGTATCGCCAATAAAGGCAATAAGGGCCGAAGGATCGGTATTTTTTTTACATCCTATTCCTAGAATTATATTCTTTGGTATAAGCTTTACATAAGGCACATTACATTCTATACTACTATTATTTGAGACAATAATTTTACCCATGCATGTACTTTGCACATTAGGTAAGGTGTTTGTATCAATAATATTGTAATCATCTATAAGCTCAACATTTTTATTGTTTACAATAAGGGCTGTAATAGTTTTTGCATCGTTCATTGAGTCAATCACTAAATTGTACTCTTTAGCTAACATATCAACTGAAGGAAGATTATTAACGTCTGATGCTGTTGTTATTACTGGATGTGCTGCTATTAGTTCCGAAATTTTTAAGGTAAGGGCATTTGCTCCGCCCAAATGACCCGACATAAGGCTTATTACATTATTTCCATTATCGTCGATTACAACAACGGCCGGATCGACAGTTTTGTCTTTTATCCAAGGGGCAATGCTACGCACCACAATGCCACTAGCCATAATAAATATTAGCGAGTGGTGGTTGGCAAATAGCTCGCCACAAAACTCCTTAAGCGGTTGGTTAATGGTTTTACATCCTTCCGTTTGCCATTTGGGTAGTGTATAACAGCTGCTGTTTGGAAGCATAGACTGAAGCCTAAGTGCCAAAGCTGTTCCTTTTTCGGTTATAGCAACAATACCTATCATTTTGTTGTACCCTCGCGGTATTCGTGACTGAAATGTTTGGCGTATAGAAGCGAGTTTTGGTAGTCATCGCCCAAAAAATCACCAATAAGAATCATGGCTGTTTTATTAATTTCTTCCTGTTTTACTATTTGTGCAATAGTGCTTAGGTTAGCGTTAATAATCTTCTGATCGGGCCAAGTAGCACGTTGCACAATAGACATTGGCGTGTCTGCTCTATAGTGTTTTTGTAGTCGTACAACAAGCTCGTCTATCATGTGAACCGAAAGAAAAATAGCCATAGATGTTTTGTGCGACGCAAGTTTCTCAATCTGCTCAAGTTCGGGAACAGGTGTTCGTCCCTCCATGCGTGTTATTATTACTGTTTGCGATATTCCAGGTACTGTAAACTCCTTTTTCAGAACCGAAGCCGCCGCTACAAACGAGCTGACACCCGGAATAACTTCGTACGATATATTCAGTTTGTCGAGTTCTTCAATCTGTTCGCGTATTGATCCGTATATCGATGGATCGCCAGTGTGAACACGTGCCACAGATTGTCCTTTGCTATGTGCTGTTTTAATAACATCTATAATCTGCCCCAGATCCATAAAGGCGCTGTTGTGTACCGCAGCCTCTGTCTTACGGTCGTTAATTACTGCTTCGGGAACCAGCGAGCCAGCAAATATTATTACGTCGGCATTGCGAACGGCTTTTTGCCCTTTTACTGTTATTAGCTCTGGATCGCCAGGGCCTGCTCCAACAAATTTTACTGTTGACATATATTAAGTTTTTTGTTTTGAATAATTATTGTCGAGAAATAGGGGATTGCCTCAGTAAGCACCTCTATTGAATTATATATTTTTTGATCGGCTTTACCAGCATCGG
This sequence comes from Bacteroidales bacterium, assembly GCA_016926405.1. Taxonomy (GTDB): domain Bacteria; phylum Bacteroidota; class Bacteroidia; order Bacteroidales; family UBA6680; genus UBA6680. The sequence goes on along the minus strand of JAFGOQ010000074.1, from coordinate 5,168 downwards.
TAATCATGGTAAAATTATAATCGCCTCTGTTTTTCAGATAACTGTATAGCTCGTTGCAGTAGCCAGATACTTTCATGCAAACAACAGTGTCAACACTATTTAATAGTTGTTGAGATGTGTTGTCGTAGGTGCATATCACCGCAAGCTTTTCGTCGCCCTTAACTAGTGGCATAGACATTATACTGCTTATAGCCGAAAAGGAGTATATTCCAGGAATAGTCTGTATGTTATGCGATGGGTGGATGTATTCGAGAATATAGCTGTATGTACTATAAAGCATAGGGTCGCCAAGAGTAAGAAACACCAGTTGCTTGCCTAGATTAAGCTCGTTGTTTATCTGCTTAGCATTCTCTTTGCGTGCATTTATTCTGACATTAATGTCGTGCGACATTGGGAATTCTAAATGAATAATTGAGGCCTTTTCGGGAATGAAATTGGCAACAATATTAAGTGCAGTGCTCTGCTGTTCGCGCGATTTGGGCACATAAATAATATCGGCATTCTCTATTGCCTTTGCAGCCTTAAGGGTAAGTAATTCTGGATCGCCAGGGCCAATGCCAATGCCGTATAGAGTTCCTTTTTTATTAATGGTTGAATTCATAAAAATACTATTTACGTTTTGCTGTTAGAATAAATATTGGGTTTTGTGCCATAAGCATTGAAGCCGACATGCTTGGGTCTATTTTGTTTACCGATACCTGAATAAAGTCGAGTAGGTAATTGTTTTTAGTAAAAAACTGATATGCTTGAATCATTGTGTCGAGCACAATTGCTGTAACAACAATGGTAGCGTTGTGTGGAGCTTGTTCTTTAATTAAGTCGAGAACCTCGGTAAGATTACCTCCCGATCCGCCAATAAAAAATTTGTTTGTATTATGTAACTCTTCCATTCCTTGCGGAGCTTTTGAGTGTATTATGCTGATATTTGAAACATTGTGTTTTTTGGCGTTCTGTTTTATCAGATCGAAGGCTTCGGGTTTTTGTTCTATGGCAATTACTTTACCATGGGTTAATATTTTAGCCGCCTCAATAGATACAGATCCTGTGCCAGCACCAATATCCATTAGTGTGTCGGTGGGACATAGGTTAAGTTTGCTAATAACAATTGTTCTAATCTCCTCTTTTGTCATAGGAACATTACCGCGAATAAATTCAGTATCCTTCATATTTTTATTATTTACCGCAAAGGCACAAAGGCGCAAAGTATTTTATAATTATTCTTTGCAGCTTGGAGTCTTGGCGGTGATTCTTTATTTTTTTTCGATTATCACCGAGCAAAGATCAAAATGGTGTTCTATCTCTGTTACTTGTTGTGCTGTACACGAAATTATCTTCTCGTTAGGGTACGATAAGTTGTTACCAATATGCATGGTTACATTATCCAATTCATTATCAACTAGGTTTTGTGCAATGGCTTTTGGAGTGTTCTTTTTGTCGGTTAATAGAAATACCGATTCGTGAGTGTTAATCATACCTATATAGTCAACCTCTTTGCCATGCATAGATGCCAGAAAAGCTCTCTCGTAACCCATGCCTAGCTTAGCATACATATATTGGTAAGAGCTAATTCCAGGGATAATGTTAATTAACGTATTGGCAAACTCGCTCTTAATAAAACTACGAAGCGAATAGAAGCCAGCATCACCCGATACCAACACAACAATATGTTTGTTGCTATTGGCTGCAATACTATGCTTTAGGTTTTCCATATTACCAGTGAATACATCTGTTGCCTTGTTGTATTGGTCGAATATATGTAAGTGGCGACTGCCGCCAATTAATATGTCGGCATTAGCAACCTGTTTAAGTACTGCTGGGCAGATATAGTCGGCGTTTCCAGGGCCAATTCCGCAAATTGTTATCTCTGTATTACTCATTCATTAAAGTATTAATGGTTGAAATGGCTTTGTTAGTCCTACCTAGCTCGCCTCTTTGTTGCGAGAAGAGAACTACTTCAACAGTTAACTCGTTATAAATATATTGCTGAGCCTTTTGCTTAATAGTTTCGGCCATATAATCCCAGAATTCACTTTTTGTAATAAAGTTTGAAGCCTCCTCGGTGGTGTTAGAATTCATAATCTGTAAAAAAGCATCGGCATCGTTCGAAAACTTATAGTAGTGCGAAGCAAGAATCTCATTTCGTGCGTCGGCAACGCGGCTATGAGTGTTGAAAATTCCGCCAGCAAGTTTTATAAGCTTACCAATATGTCCAACTATAACTATTGTTTTAAAGTTGTTACGCACTGCCTGCTCGAGCATAAAACCTATGTAGTTGCTTGTTAATACAGTTTTATCTTCGCTATAGCTAAATTGTTGTTTCGAGAATGCTTTACCGTAGTTGCCTGGCGAGAAGACCGCCGTTGTGTATCCGTAGGCCACTAGCTGATTAAGCTTTATTACCAGCGAATCTTTTAATGCATCTTCCGACATTGGCTTAACAATACCGCTTGTTCCTAAAATAGATATTCCCCCTTCGATACCGAGCCTTGGGTTAAAGGTTTTTTGTGCTACCTGCTCGCCAGTAGGGACAGTCAGAATGATATTAATACCTTTCTCTTTTGGCAATAACTCTGCTACCGACTCGGTAATCATTTTTAGAGGAACAGGATTAATAGCTGGTTTGCCTATCTCTACTGCCAATCCAGGCTTGGTAACAGTGCCAATACCTTTGCCCGCACTAATTGAAACACCTATGTTATCTGAAAAGCTTGCAGAAGCAATAATCTCTATCCCGTGTGTTACGTCGGGGTCGTCGCCAGCATCTTTTATTACTGAGCAACTTGCCGAACTTTGGCAATAATTGGTTTTTATCAATTCCATTATTACACTCTGTCCGTCGGGGAGGGTTACCGAAATATGATTAACCTCTTTTTGGTTGATTAGCATAAATGTAGCAGCCTTGGCAACAGCTGCTGCACATGTGCCGGTGGTAAACCCCGATCGTAGTTCGGTATGTAAGTTGCTTCGGCTGTTCATCTGTTATCGTTTTACTAAATCGTAAAGAATAGAGTTTAGAATAGCTACTCCAACAGTGCTACCACCTTTACGTCCGCGAATAATCATATATGGTAATCCCGACTCTTTAAGCATCTGCTTCGACTCGGCAGCACCAACAAAACCAACAGGCACGCCAATAACCAAACTAGGGTTTATTTTACCCTCTTTTGCCAATTCGCAAATACGTACTAAGGCAGTAGGAGCATTTCCTATTACATAAATTTTAAAATCGTTATTCTCTGCAGCCATGTCTATTCCACAGATAGAGCGTGTAATGCCCATTTGTTTGGCTTTATCCATAACATCAGGGTGATGCACAAAACACTCTGTTTGGCAGTTTAGCTTTTCTAAACTTGGTTTGCTAACACCTGCAACAATCATCGAGGTGTCGGCGTATATTTTGCAGCCGCTATTAAGAGCCTCTTTGCACAACTCAACAGCGTTGTTGCTGGCCTCAAACAGATGTGCATATTCAAAGTCGGCGGTTGTATGAATAATACGCTTAATAATTGAATCGAGTTCTTTTGGTAGCGAAACATGCGATAGCTCGTTTGTAATAATCGACATGCTATCGTTTTCAATGCCCATAGGACTTGTGTTTATATAGTTGCTTGTATCCATAATATATTAGATTATGTTTTTATAATAGTGTATCTAATGAGTGTTATTTAATGCTTGATGAGGCGCTTATTGTGAAACACCAATGTTGTTTCGTTGAACAAACAACGAACTCGTAATTATGGAATGAGAAGGGTAGCATTAAGCTCAAACCTTTTAATACAACTGATTGCTTTTGCATATCATTAATATTTAGTTATTAATTAATAAAAGCAATGCCAATGGTGTAATCACATTTCTAGCCTATGACTAATAAAAATAATGTAAAAGTAAAATGAAATCGTAGACGAAAACATTTTGCCTTTTTTCCCGAAAGCATTGTAAAACTCTAATGGCAGGTCTTCCGGCTTGCTTCTTCTTACCGCCTTCCCATTCCGAACAAACGGAACAGTGGCACAGATTGGTAAGAAACGTACTGAAGCATACGGCTGCGGGTACAGCTCTCGATTTAAACGAGATTCCCATATTAAGGATTCATCAGCTTATAGATGAATTCCACCATTACGCGGCAAATGTATTATTATTTTCAGGAAATAAAAAATTGTGTAGGATGTTGAATTTGTTAAATCAAAGATTATTTATCATGAATTATAGAATTTGCATAATGCACATATTTGCAACTTTATTGGAGTTGGCTGTGAATGATTTTAGGTGTGGAGAGCCCAACTTGGGCGTATTTACTAAAGACAGTCTATTTGTTTTGCTTAGATATCCCCTTTACTAAAACAGTAACACTTTGTAGTTAATGTTAGAAAGCCCTGATGGCTCGAACATGATTTGTGCTGTATTTATAGCCACCGCTCTGTTCGCCATTGCCGAAATTCTGCCTAAAAGCTTGGTATATATCGTACTCGGTAGAACTCCAATAGTAGCTATAATCAAAACCGCCAACAGCTGTTTTTTGAGTATACAATAAATTAAGTTCGTATTTTGAAGGTAAGTACCAGTCGCCATAAGTAACGCCACCATCAGTAACTGAATAATCGGCACAAGCTTTTGCGGCATAATTGTTTGTTGGCATTTGAATAACTACTATGAATGTGGTGTTCATTGCACCTGCATACAATCCATCGCCAGTAGAGCCTGTTAATCTGTCGTATTCATTCCGCCATACTATATCTCCAAGGTCGGCAGTAGCAACTATCAAGCCGTGCTGCCCTGTAGCATCTAACCAAAATATTTTACCACCTTGGTAGCTTTGTCCAATAGTAAGGGTTGATGCTCCGCCAGTTGCATTTACAACATAAGGGCTTGCGCTTGTACCGCTACCTGTTACAGTTACGTTTGTTCCTGCAGTTACTTTGGTTTCGGAGCCGTTGGCGGCAGCAGGAATTGTTGGTTTGTTTAATATTTCGGCTGCATTGCCTGATGCTGCATTCCAATCGGGTTTTACATTCACCTGCGCACCAGCTTCGATACCAGCAAGTTTTGTTGCATCGGTTGTAGGGTAGCTATTTTTTGCAGTATTTGCAACAACATCGGCATTTGCAGAAACTAAAGCATCGGTATAGCCTACTTTAGCATTGTTTGCAGTTATATCGCTAGCTTGTTGT
>JAFGOQ010000006.1 GCA_016926405.1 Bacteroidales bacterium | reverse complement strand
GTAATAATTATATAATTATTTTTCTCTTCAATTTTAAAACTCATAGGATTAAGTATTACTTATCACCTTTTTTCTTTGCAGCATCTTCCATTTGCTCTTTTAAAGCAGCTAGTTCAGAAATATCACCTAAAGTAGTTTTCTCTACATTAAGGTTAATGTTTTTCTGACCTTTAGAAGCGTTGTCTGATTTTTCTTTACGCTCGTTACCATCAGCAGCACGTTTTACATCTTCGAAGATACGGCTATGAGAAACGATAATCTTCTTAGCAGACTTGTTGAACTCAATAACTTTGAATTCTAATTTCTCGTCAGCTTTTGAAGCAGATCCATCTTCTTTAACTAAGTGTTTTGGAGTAGCAAAACCTTCAACACCATAAGGAAGAGCAACTACAGCACCTTTTTCTGTAAGTTCGATAATTGTTCCTTCGTGGATAGATCCAACGTTAAACAATGTTTCGAAAACATCCCAAGGATTCTCTTCTAATTGCTTGTGACCAAGGCTTAGACGACGGTTCTCTTTGTCTATTTCTAAAACTTGAACTTCGATATCAGCTCCAATTTGAGTAAACTCTGCTGGGTGCTTAATTTTCTTAGTCCAAGAAAGATCAGAGATGTGGATTAATCCATCAACACCTTCTTCAATCTCTACAAAAACACCAAAGTTAGTAAAGTTACGAACTTTAGCAGTGTGCTTAGATCCTACTGCATAAGCTGTTTCGATATTCACCCATGGATCAGCTTTAATTTGCTTAATACCAAGTGACATCTTACGCTCATCGCGATCTAAAGTAAGAATTTGAGCCTCTACTGAATCACCTACTTTAAGGAATTCCTGAGCGCTACGTAGGTGCTGTGACCAAGACATTTCCGAAACGTGGATAAGTCCTTCAACTCCTGGAGCGATTTCAACAAAAGCACCATAGTCAGCCATAACAACAACTTTACCTTCAACTTTATCACCAACTTTAAGTTCAGTGTTAAGAGCATCCCATGGATGAGGAGTAAGTTGTTTTAAACCTAAAGCAATACGTTTCTTATCATCATCAAAGTCAAGGATTACAACGTTCAATTTCTGATCAAGTGTAACGATTTCCTCTGGATGAGAAACACGACCCCAAGATAGATCAGTGATATGAACAAGTCCATCAACACCACCAAGGTCGATAAATACACCGTAAGTTGTAATGTTCTTAACTGTTCCTTCAAGTACTTGACCTTTCTCAAGTTTTGAAATAATTTCTTTTTTCTGTTGCTCAAGTTCAGCCTCGATAAGAGCTTTGTGAGAAACAACAACATTTTTAAATTCGTGGTTGATTTTAACAACTTTGAATTCCATAGTCTTACCAACATAAACATCGTAGTCGCGGATTGGCTTAACGTCAATTTGTGAACCTGGTAAAAAGGCCTCGATTCCAAATACGTCTACAATCATACCACCTTTAGTACGACACTTAATGTATCCTTTAATAATTTCGCTGTTATCAAGAGCTGCATTAACTCTATCCCACGAACGTAAAGCTCTTGCTTTCTTGTGAGAGATAACTAGCTGTCCTCTTTTGTCTTCCTGATTTTCTACTAATACTTCAACAGTATCACCAACTTTTAAATCTGGATTGTAACGGAATTCGTTAACACCAACAACACCTTCTGATTTGTAACCAATATTGATTACTACTTCGCGCTTGTTTAATGAAATAACAACACCATCAATAACTTCATTCTCTACTACTGTAGATAAAGTCTCATTGTAGCGATCTTCGTACTCTTTTCTTTGCTCTACAGAATAAGCATCTGCACTTGCATAAGCATCCCAATCAAAATCAGCTTGAGGCTCTAAATGGTTAACTTGGCTTTTTACTTCCTCGTTAGCAAGATTCTCTTTGTTCTCAGACATCTTTAAATTTTTAATAATTAATAAATTAGACTATATATTGTTTTAAACTGACCGCAAAAGTACACTATTATTATCTATTTACAAAAATAATAACGCACAAAGTCAACAATATAAGTAACTTGACTTAAACCGTTACGCCGCGCTTTTAATAATCATTAACAATCGTCTATCAAACTAAAAGTGTATATTTGCTTCTATCAAATTAATAATAACTGCAAAATCAGAATATATGAAGATCTGTATTGTTGGTACAGGATACGTTGGATTAGTGTCGGGTGTTTGCTTTGCCGAAACAGGCATTAATGTAACTTGCGTTGATATTGACAAAGAAAAAATTGAAAACCTTAAGAAAGGTATAATACCAATATACGAACCAGGATTACAACCACTGGTAGAAAAAAACATAGAAAAAAACAGACTAAAATTTTCTACTTCTATTAAAGAAGGCATTGCCGACTGCGAAGCTGTTTTCATTGCTGTAGGCACTCCTCCCGACGAAGACGGAAGCGCCGATCTGCAATACGTTCTCTCTGTTGCAAAAGAAATTGGTGAATACATTACCGATTATCTTGTTGTGGTTACAAAGAGCACTGTGCCTGTAGGAACTTCGCTTAAGGTAAAAAAAGCTGTTGCCGATAGTCTTAAAAAACGCAACGCAAATATTGAATTTGACGTGGCATCGAATCCTGAATTCCTAAAAGAAGGAGACGCTCTGAACGATTTCTTCCGTCCCGACAGAATTGTTGTTGGTATAGATAGTAACAGAGCAAAGGACACTTTCGATAAATTATACAAGTCGTTTACTCAAAATAGATATCGTACAATTTACATGGACATTCCATCGGCCGAGCTGACAAAATATGCTGCAAACGCTATGCTTGCAACAAAAATTAGTTTCATGAATGACATTGCCAATCTTTGCGAAATTGTTGGTGCCGATGTAGAGATGGTTCGCAAAGGAATTGGAAGTGATTCAAGAATAGGAACTCATTTTATTTATCCTGGTGTTGGATACGGCGGATCGTGTTTCCCGAAAGATGTAAAAGCACTTATTAAAACAGCTGGCGACAATAATTATTCTCTCGAGCTATTAAAATCGGTTGAACTGGTTAACGACAATCAGAAAAAAGTTCTCTTTAATAAAGTCTACAACTATTTTAATCAAGATTTAAAAGGTAAAAAAATTGCTATTTGGGGATTATCGTTCAAACCTAATACAGACGATATGAGAGAAGCACCATCGCTAGTAATTATTAACAAACTACTAGAAAAAGGAGCTATTGTTACTGCTTACGATCCTATTGCAAACAAAGAAGCAAAACGTATTTTAGATGATAAAATAGAGATTGCCAGCGGACAATACGATGCAATTATTGATGCCGATGCTCTTCTGCTTATTACCGAATGGCGCGAATTTAGAGTTCCCGATTTTAAAGCAATGGAAAAACTAATGCGAAACAAAGCCATTTTTGATGGTCGCAACATCTACGATTCGAAAGAAATAACCAATTTGGGCTGGCATTACAGCGGCATTGGCAGATAACATATTTACAAATTATTATACTTGATATTTATACATATATCTCATTTTGTAAATTATTTATTAATAAGTAATATTGTAAGGGTGGAGATATTTAATTCTCCACTCTTTTTATTTTAATTTTTCACCTATGCAAAAAATAATATTAGTAACTGGCGCCAATGGTCAATTGGGTAGCGAGATAAAAGAAATGTCAAAAAATTATTCGGAATTCAATTTCATCTTTTCCGATTTCGATACTTTAGATATTACCGACGAAAAGGCTGTTGTTGATTTCTTCACCAATACAAAACCCAATTATGTAATAAACTGTGCTGCATACACTGCTGTCGACAAAGCCGAATCGGACATCGACAAAGCAATATTTATTAACGATACAGGTCTTTTTAATTTAAATCACGCATCAGTTATAAACAACGCCAAGCTAATAAACGTATCTACAGACTACGTTTTCGACGGAACAGCTAACAAACCATACACCGAAGATCACCCAACTAACCCTGTTACCATTTATGGTAAAACTAAACTAATGGGCGAGAATCATCTTATAGGCAACAATAACGCTTTAACAATCCGAACAAGCTGGCTTTACTCTTCGTTTGGCAATAATTTTGTTAAAACAATATTAAGACTTGCTCACACCAACCCCGAACTTAATGTTGTTAACGATCAGCAAGGAACACCATGCTATGCTCGCGATTTAGCTGATGCTATTATGCACATTATTGATAATTGCGAAAAAGAGATTACAAAATTCACTCCCGGAATTTACCATTATTCAAATTTAGGAGTTTGTACTTGGTTTGACTTTGCTAAAGAAATTCTTCGTTTAAAAAATATTGATACACCAATAAAACCATGTTCGTCAGACTTTTTTAAACAAGCAGCAAAGCGTCCTACATACAGTGTTTTAGACAAGTCTAAAATAATATCAACTTATAAATTAGAAATTCCTAATTGGGAAGATTCATTATCAAAATGTTTAACATTATTAAATTAACATGAGCGTTTTAAAAGAGGTAACAACAAAGTCGCAAGAGTGGCTTAATTCAAATATTGACCAAGCCGATAAAGAGATTATTAAAAATTATACAGAAACAGAACTTATTGATAGTTTTTATAAAGATCTGGAATTTGGCACTGGCGGATTACGCGGAATAATGGGCATTGGCACCAACCGTATTAACAAATATACAATAGGAAAAGCCACTCAAGGTCTTGCCAACTACCTTAAATCTGTATTTGGCAATTCGCAAGAGATTAAAGTTGCTATTGCTCACGACAGCCGTAACAATTCCGACTTTTTCACTGAAATTACTGCAAATGTTCTTGCAGCAAACGGCATTAAAGTTTTGGTGTTCGACGAATTGCGTCCTACTCCTCAGCTTTCGTACACTGTGCGCGAGAAAAAATGCCAGTGTGGTATTGTTATCACTGCTTCGCATAATCCAAAAGAGTACAACGGATATAAAGTATATTGGTCTGATGGTGGACAAATTGTTGCTCCACACGACAAGCTAATTATTAATAGTGTTAACGCTATTAACAGCATCGACGAGATAAAATTCACCGACGACAAATCGTTAATCGAAACACTATCGTCAGAAATAGATGATCTTTATCTTAACGAAATAAGCAAACTTTCGGTTAATCCTGAGCTCATTAAAAAACACGCAAACATTGGTATTGTATACACTCCTATTCACGGAACAGGATACCGATTGGTTCCAGAATGTTTAAAGAAGATAGGCTTTACAAATATTTATGCTGTTGAAGAGCAAAACGCTCCAAACGGAAATTTCCCAACTGTAAAATATCCTAATCCCGAAGAGCAAGATGCGCTTCAAATGGCTATCGACAAAGCCGAAAAAGTTAATGCCGATATAGTAATGGCAACCGATCCGGATGCCGATCGCGTTGGCCTTGCTGTTAGAGACAACAACGGGAAAATGGTTCTTATAAATGGCAATCAGGCAGCAACAATTTTGTTTTACTATTTACTTTCGGAGAAAAAGAAGAAAAATCAGATTACCGACAAGTCGTTTATGGTAAAAACAATTGTTACCACCGACCTGTTAACAACAATTTGCAACAGCTTTGGAGTAAAGATTTTTGATGTACTTACAGGATTTAAATACATTGCCGAAGTTATTAAGGAGAACGAAGGTATTGGCGAATTTATTGCAGGTGGCGAAGAGAGCTTTGGATACCTTGCCGGTAGTTTTGTTCGCGATAAAGATGCTATTATTTCGTGTTCGTTATTAGCCGAAGCTACAGCATGGGCCAAAGAACAAAACAAAACTTTGTTAGATATTCTTAACGATGTATACACACAGCATGGCTTATACAAAGAAGCTCTTGTTTCGTTAACAAAGCAAGGAAAGCAAGGTGCCGATGAAATTAACGCAATTATGTCGGACTTTAGAAACAATCCTCCAAAACAGATTGCGGGGTCTACAGTTGCTTTAATAAAGGACTTTAATAACAACAGTGTACTTAACATTGAAACGGGAAAAACTACCGAAACAGGGTTACCAAAATCAAATGTTTTACAATTTTTCCTTAGCAATGGAAGCAAAATTTCGGTTCGTCCTTCGGGAACAGAGCCTAAAATAAAATTCTATGTTAGTGTTAACACCCCTGTTAATAACTACAACGAGTTATTACAAAAACACCAAGAGCTTGATTTAAGAATTGAAAACATTAAGAATGATTTAATAAAATAAATAACCACAGTGAGGGTGTACAAAAACAATTAATAAAAATTTAGATGTCACGTTGAGCGGAGTCGAAACGTAGTCTCTTCAAAGGAAACAATCCTTCGACTAAACTCAGGATGACAATTTAATTTAGTTTTTGGACACCCTCACACTATAATTAAACTATGAAAACATTTAGAGAAGAACTTTGGTTTGAAACCCAAAACCGACGAGACATTACAAATATTACCACCGACGTAGAGCAATGCATAGCCAAAAGTGAAATAAAAGAGGGTCTTGTACTTGTTAATGCAATGCACATTACAGCCTCTGTTTTTATTAACGACGACGAATCGGGATTGCATATCGATATTGAAGATTGGTTAGAAAAACTTGCTCCCGAAAAACCTCACAGCCAATACAAACACAACAGCTACGAAGATAATGGCGACGCTCACCTTAAACGTTCAGTTATGGGACGCGAAGTTGTGGTTGCTGTTACTAACGGAAAGCTCGACCTTGGCCCTTGGGAACAGATTCTTTATGGCGAATTTGACGGAATGCGCCGAAAAAAAGTTCTCGTGAAAATTATTGGCGAGTAAATACATTTTTCACAAACAAAGGTAGTTGCATTAAAACAAACCTCTTGTAATTTATTAAAACACAACAAAGCCCCGATTTATTCGGGGCTTTGTATTTATATCTATTTTTTAATTAAACATCGGCTAATTTTCGGCTGCAGCATTTGCCCTAGTAGTTAAGCGCGTGCGCGATTTAGTATTTATTGAATCAACTAGTCCGTTAATTGAATTTAATGTCGATCCATAAACTTCCGAGCTATACGATGCTAAAATATTTAGCAGCGGCAACAATTTTGTATTTAAAATTTGGCGAACAACACGTGCCTGCTCTCGCTCAGGAATAACCTTTTTAACATCAATTTTCAATTCCGAATGGTTATTAAAAGCTTCCTGAAAATTATTCTCGTCTTGCTCTAGCTCTTCAACATACGAAAACATATTAAGCTTGGTTAGTTTAGACTTAACAGTAGGTTCCTTTAATTTACTAATTAAAGTACGATTTACAGCCGACTGCTCTTCGTAGCTTAATTTGTATATTCTGCGACCTACACTATTAATAACTTCATAAACATCGCTAGCGGCACCCGATATTTCAGGATTATTAACATAAGTAAGAGCTTCTACACCCTTTGTTAATGCCTTAGTTGTATTGTCGCGCTTTGTGTCGAAGTTGTTAACAACTCGTGTCGATGCTAAACCACGACCAACCTCTAACGACTCACCTAAATTTGTTACTTCTTGCTCTAAGTCACTGTTTACTTTAGCTAACTCAGAATTAGGGTCGAGTGAGAGTTTTTTTATTTGACCCACTCCCGATAAACCAACCGAATAAACTTCTTCCGGTGTGGTAGTTGATAATACTTGATTCATAAATTATGTTTTTTAAGGATTAATTTTAGATGAAATAAAATTAGTATACGCTAGTTAGTGATATTTATTTAAAACACCAAATTAAAAAATGTTAAAAATTCGCACTATTCACCACCAAATAACAAACAATATATTTTAACAGATAGTCAAACTATTATAGTTACAAATACAAAATAGAATAATTTATATACTTAGCTAAGTTTTATTTGATTTTAGCTCAAAATAGAATATCAAAAAATAATTTATATAAATACCGCCAAGCTATACTTTTACTTTTTACAAAGTTTTGGGATTATACCAGACAAAATTTATCTCAAGACACTGTCGCGAGCTGATGCTAAACTGTGCAAATCTCCAAGACAGTGTCGCGAGCTAATGCCAGACTAAATTTATCTCAAGACACTGTCGCGAGCTGATGCCAAACTGTGCAAATCTCCAAGACACTGTCGCGGGCTAATGCCAGACTAAATTTATCTCAAGACACTTTCGCGAGCTGATGCTAAACTATGCAAATCTCCAAGACAATGTCGCGAGCTAATGCCAGACTAAATTTATCTCAAGACAGTGTCGCGAGCTGATGCTAAACTGTGCAAATCTCCAAGACAGTGTCGCGGGCTAATGCCAGACTAAATTTATCTCAAGACACTGTCGCGAGCTGATGC
>JAFGOQ010000073.1 GCA_016926405.1 Bacteroidales bacterium | reverse complement strand
ATGAAAATATTGTCAGTTGTAATTGAGCTGTCCCACAAACTATGTTTCTTTAATAGTGAAATTACAGCCTCTTTACCTTTGTCGGTAATTGCTTTTGAGTAGCTATTCACATATAGTCTAATGTGGTTAAACATTACATCGTCGGCCATGTTTTGGGCGTTGTTTTTAACAAACTTGTAGCTTTCGTCGGGGTTGTCAAAGGCAAATTGAATGCTTTTGCTTAATAGTCTGTCGATGTCGTTTTTTGTTTCAGAATCAAACTCACGTCTAATAACTATTCCTCCTAAAGGAATTGGTAAATTTGTTTTTTCTTGCCACACTTTACCTAGGTCGGCAATAAGTTTCAACCCTTTTTTATGATATGTAAATCGGGTTTCGTGAATAATTACTCCTGCATCTACTTCGTTTGTTAGAATAGCCTCTTCAATATCAGAAAATAAATATTCTCTTTTGTCTTTTGCCTCTGGAAAAGCATCGCTCATAAGTAGGTTTGCAGTTGTGTTTATGCCAGGAATTGCAATAGAAATATTATTTATTTCGTCGGAATATATTTTTCTTTTACTAATTAGTAGTGGTCCATTATTGTTTCCTAAAGCACTGCCCGATGTAAGTAATTGGTAGTTTTCTTTTATGTTTAAGTATTGAGCATAACTCATTTTTGTCATATCTAGCACATTATTGAAAGCCATTTTGTTAAGCTCTTCTACATCGGCCATTGTTACATCGAAAGTATAACCTTTTGTCTCTATTTTTTGATGGATTAACGCATCAAACATAAAAGTATCATTTGGACATGTAGAGATGCCCAGTTTTATCACTTTGTTATTAGTCATTACAAATTTCTGTAATTATTTGGTAAGTTATTTCTGTTAAATTTTCTATTGCTAAATTAATCTGCCATTCACTAAAATTGCGTTTGGTAACGTAATTCGAAATAGCTCTGATCTCGTAAGTCTCTATATTTTCCGAAAGGCCTACAAATCCACAGGCGGCACCTTCCATATTCTCTATTTCGGCTGAACAGTGTTTGCGAAATTTATTTATCGACTCCTGATTTCCGTGGGTGCTATTTACGCATACAGATTCTTTCTTTGGTAATTCGTTTAATGTTTTGCTAATGTTATTTTGTGAAAAATGAATTTTTCCATTATAAAAGGGGTGTGAGTTTTTTTCAATTAATCCCGATTGCATAAATGAAACAAACTGATTGTCATCTTCAAAACCTAAATCGCCGAACTCCTCTGAAATAATATTTACAACCGATCCTAACTCTATATTAAAGTCAAAACTTCCAGCTATACCTGTATTGATAATAATGTCGGGATGGTTTTCTGCAATCTGTTTTGTTAAATTATAGGTTGTAAAAACACCACCAACTCCTGCTATCAGAAATTCTATAGTGTGGCTGTTTAATTGTGAAATATATTTGTTGTGTGAAACTTTCTTAGCCAATAATCTGTTTATTAGCGATAAAGCCTCGTTTTGAGTAGCTGTTATTACTAAAAGATTCATTTTATGTTGAATAATGTTGCTCGAAGATAGGTAAAAATATTTGAATGATTAATTTTGTGGGAATTAACTTAATGCAATTACAAGTAAAGAATTGCTGTTTTATAAATCGATTTCGTTTCGGTTTATTGGTAAAAAATAAGGTATAATGGATATATTATTTAACGAGGCAGAAGATAGCGAGGATTTTGGTTATCAACGTAAAGATAGTTGGGATACAGAAAAGGTTGAGAAAATTGCTGGTCATTATAAAGAGATTCTTAAGCTTATGGGTGAAGATCCTGAGCGTGAAGGTTTATTAAAAACTCCCGAAAGAGTTGCTAAGGCTATGCTTTTCCTTACTCAGGGATATAAACAAGATCCTGTTAAGATTCTTAAATCGGCTATGTTTAAGGAAGATTATCAGCACATGGTATTGGTAAAAGATATAGAATTTTACTCTATGTGCGAACATCATATTCTTCCATTCTTTGGAAAAGCACACGTTGCTTATATTCCTAATGGACAAATTACAGGACTTAGTAAACTTGCCCGAATTGTTGAGGCTGCTGCTCGTAAGCTGCAAGTGCAAGAGCGACTGACAAACGATATTCGTGATGCTATACAGAATACATTAAATCCGCTTGGGGTTGGTATTGTTATCGAAGCTCAGCATATGTGTATGCAGATGCGTGGTGTACAAAAACAAAATTCAGTTACAACAACTTCGGCATTTACAGGTGCTTTTATTAAGGATATAAAAACTCGAGAAGAGTTTATTAGTCTTATCAGTACAAAACTACACTAAGATATAAGCTGTATTTGTTGAGAATTAGTTAGGTGAAAATCTACATCTCATATATGATATTTAAAATCTTATATTTTATATATTTTTGACTTCAATTTTTAAATGATATACCTTGTAAACTTACCTGCAGTTTGTACAAACAGGTTTTAAATAGTTTGTAAGATAAATTTGATAACTAAAAATAAAAATAACTATGAAGGCGTATGTATTTCCAGGGCAAGGTGCCCAATTTGTTGGTATGGGTAAAGATCTTTATGATAACTCACCATTAGCAAAAGAACTTTTTGAAAAAGCAAATGATATTTTAGGTTTCCGTATTACAGATCTTATGTTCGAAGGAACTGATGAGGATCTTAAGCAGACAAATGTTACTCAGCCTGCTATCTTCTTGCACTCGGTAATTCTTGCAAAAACTCTTGGCGACAGCTTTAAACCAGAAATGGTTGCTGGTCACTCATTGGGAGAGTTTTCGGCTCTTGTGGCTGCTGGTGCCCTTTCGTTTGAAGATGGTCTTAAACTTGTTGCAAAGCGCGCTAATGCAATGCAAAAAGCTTGTGTTGCCGAGCCTTCAACAATGGCTGCTATTGTTGGTATGGACGATAAAGTTGTTGAAGATATTTGTGCTTCTATTGACGAGGTTGTTGTTCCTGCAAACTATAATACAATTGGACAGTTAGTTATTTCTGGTTCTTTTAAAGGAATCGATATGGCTATCGAAAAGCTTACTGAGGCTGGTTGCAAGCGTGCTATTAAACTTCCTGTTGGTGGTGCATTTCACTCGCCACTTATGGAGCCTGCTCGTGTTGAGCTTGAACAAGCTATTAGCGAAACAAATATTCAATCGCCAATTTGTCCTGTTTACCAAAATGTAAACGCAATGGCTGTTACAGATGCTGCCGAGATTAAGAAAAATCTTGTTGCTCAGCTTACTGCTCCTGTAAAATGGACTCAAACTATGAATAATATGATTACAGATGGTGTTTCTTCGTTTACCGAAGTAGGACCAGGTAAAGTATTACAAGGACTAGTTAAAAAGGTTGATCGTAAAATGGAATGCCAAAGTGCTGAGTTTAGTGCTTAATTAGTATAAATAATTTAAAAAATGGGCAGCCTTAAAGGTTTGCCCATTTTTTTTAATAATTATTTCTTAGTTATTAGTCTTTAGTTTTTAGTAGTTAGGTTTTGTTATATAGTGAATTAGTAATATAGGGTGTAGGTATTAAAAGTATACTTCCTGAATCATGCCTCATGCCTCATACCTCTTAAATCATAAATATTACCTCATCCATCTTATATGTTAAATCTTATATCTTAATTCTTAAATTTCTTAGCTTTGTATTTTACAAAATAACACTATGAAGATATTTAAGACTTTTAGCCTGCTTTTGCTTGTTTTAGCAGTTGTTTCATGCGGTTCAAACAATACAAAACAGCACTCTGCCAACTATTCAACCGATTCGTTACAATTAAATTATGCTAATGGCTTTTCGGTTTTTTATAAGAATAACTATAAGATTATAAAAGTTACCAATCCTTTTAATGGTGCTGTTAACGAGACTTTTGTTTATGTTTTATATAATAAGGGCGATAAGCAACCAGTGGTTGAAGGAAACAATATTGTGTATATTCAAAAGCCTATACAGAATATTGTATGTATGTCGACAACTCAAATTGGATACATTAACGCTTTGGGATTAGATTCGCTAATTGTTGGTTTGTCGGGTGCCGATTATGTTTACAACAAAGGGTTGCAGCAAAAAATTGCCCAAGGTAAGATTGTTGATGTTGGATACGAGAGTGGTTTTAACTACGAAGTTTTTATGGGGCTTAATCCCGATTTAGCTTTTATGTACGGTATTAATAGTGGTGTAAAAGCTCAGGTTGACAAGCTTAGTAAGCTGAAGAAAAAGGCTGTTATTGCAGGCGAATACCTTGAGCCAACAGCTTTGGCAAAAGCCGAATGGTTGTTGTTTTTCTCGGCATTCTTCGATAAAGAACAACAGGCAAAGCAAATAATGGATTCAATAGCTTTGGAATATAATACTCTTAAAGAGCAAGCAATTAAAGCTATAAGCAAACCTAAGGTGTTGGTTGGTGTGCCTTGGAAAGGTGTTTGGTATTTACCAGGCGGACAGTCGCTTACTTCGCAGTTTATTACTGACGCTGGAGGTGAATATTTGTGGGCCGACAATGAAGGGGTAGAGAGTTTCTCTATTTCGTTAGAAGATATTATGCTGAAAAGCAAAAATGCCGATGTGTGGATGCATACCAGCTCGTGCCAAAGTCTGCAAGATATTGTTAATACCGATAGTCGACTTAAAAATATTTCGGTGTTTGGTGAGGGCAAAGTGCTTAATAATTGTAAAAGAATGAGTCCAATGAATGGTAACGATTATTTTGAGAGTGGAGTGGTAAATCCACATATAATTTTAAAAGATATAGTTTCGTTTTTACATCCCGAATTGGTTGAACCAAATTACGAGCTTAAGTATTATAAAGTGCTTAAGTAATTTAAGAAGTAATAAGTGTGATGTAGATGCCTAAATTACTATTTATATATTTTAGCATAGGGCATAGTAAAGTAGAATTGAAGCAACTATAATAATTTGAATCCGAGAAAAAGATGGATAAAAAAAGAACATATTTATTTCTGTTGTTAACAGTAGTGCTTGTTGCAGGAATAATATTAGACATATACATTGGTAGTGCAAAAATATCGATATCCGATATTTGGAATATAATTACAGGACGAATATCGGATACTCCCGAGGCATACATTGTTCATCAGATTCGTTTTCCAAGAGTAATAGTTGCTCTACTAGCTGGTGTTAGTTTGTCTATTGCAGGTTTGCAGATGCAGACAGTTTTTCGTAATCCTCTGGCGGGTCCTTATGTGTTAGGGATAAGCTCGGGATCGAGTCTTGGTGTGGCTCTTGTATTGCTTGGTTCGTCGGTGTTTGGATATACCTTTGGTGGCTTTATGGGCGATTTGGGGATTATTATTGCCGCCCTTGCTGGTGCCGCTTTTATTCTAATGTTGGTTCTGTTTGTATCGGTTAGGGTAAAAGATGTTATGACCATTCTTATTCTGGGAATACTTTTTGGGGGAGCAACTTCGGCAGTGGTTAGTGTACTACAGTTTTTTAGCGACGAGTTTGCTCTAAAATCGTATGTGGTATGGACTCTTGGTAGTCTTTCGGGTGTTAGTGTTGAACAACTTTCAATGATTGTTCCAATAGTAATAACAGGAATATTAATATCGTTTGCATTGTCTAAACGATTAGATGTTTATTTGCTAGGCGAGACTTATGCAAAGAGTCTTGGTAGTAATGTTTTTATGATTCGATTGTTTGTTTTTATTAGCACCTGTTTGTTGGCTGGAACAATAACAGCTTTTTGCGGTCCTATAGGTTTTGTTGGAATAGCAGCTCCTCATATTTCGCGAATGATGTTTAAAACTTCTAAGCATCTTTATTTAATGACAGCAACAATTCTTACTGGTGGAATAATGATGATAGCATCGGATATTATTTCGCAGCTGCCCGGAACAGAAAAAGTGTTACCTATAAATTCGGTTACTGCTCTTTTAGGTATTCCTGTTGTTGTATGGATAATATTTAAGAATTTTAAGTACTCTAAGGCGGTTTAGTGTTAAAGTAATAGGTACGAAGTATGACTGATGTTTTACTAAAATAGATATTCAGCGAAGCTAAATTATATTACAATTGAACAAAACCAAAACTGCCAAGTTACTATGTGTCTAATTCGGTTTAATTGAAATTCGAATAATCTAAACGATAATAATTACGAATATGAAAAAATATATCCCTCAGCTAATAGCAGTAGCTTTAATATTTTTTGGATACGGAATTTTAATGGGCGGAAGCCACTCGGGTAATCGTCCAATGGAAATAGCGGGAGGAGTAATGCTAGCTATAGGCTGTCTGTTTTTGATTTATAAACTCGTTCGAAATATAAAATAAAAATATACGAGATTAAGTTTTTATATATTTTCGTAGACAATTTTCAAATTCTAAATTAATAATATAAATGAAGAGAATAATGTTTACCCTACTATTGGTAGGGCTTAGTTTCTTGTCTTTTGCTCAAGATGTAATTGTTAAAAGAGACGGTAGCGAAATTAAATCAATAGTTGTTGAAATAACTAGAAATAATATTAAGTATCGTTTGTTTGATCAGGCTGATGGCCCAATACGTAATATTGATATTGCAGAAGTATTTATTGTAGAGTATAAAGATGGAAAAATTGAATCTTTTGAGAAAAAGCCTGTATCTGTTTCGTATAACACAGACTATAATAGTAGAGATTATTTCATTGGAGTAGGAGTAGGGAATAGTTATGGCGGATTTGGAGTTAAAGGTCAATATAGAACAGGAGGTAACGTTGGCTTTGGAGCCCACATAGGTGTTGGTTATATGCCTGGTGCAGTAGTAGAAGACGGGAAAATTAAACTTGTTAGTGGAACTCCTGGTATGGCTGTAGGATTATCTTTTTATCCTTATAAATGGTTATATATTGATGCCCAAGCAGGTGTTACCGACATAGAAACATATAATCATTATGGATATTATTATGGTGGTAATAGCGCTGTTTGGGGTGTTTCAGCTTTAGTTGGAGGCGACTGGGTATGGGGTGAAAAAATAGGTTTTGGCTTTAATGCAGCTATTGGGCCATCACTTAATTTTGGTACTGAAAACAATTATTATGGACTAGCAATGGACTTAGGTTTTATTATCAGGTTCTAGATACAATAAGGCTTGCGAAAATAAACCCATTATCTTTACCAAGGTAATGGGTTTATTGTTATTCGTACTCTGCTGTTACTCCCAGATTGGTACTTTGAGTTATAACGATAAAATTTACTCAGACTCTTAAATAAAAGAACAAAAAGCCAACCTTAATTAATTCCTGAGCCTAACTTTTTTACACCGTCTGTTTTTGCTGCTCGGGTAACAAATGGGCGAGCTTTTTTAACCTTAATAATTTTGTTTTATGCCGTGGTTGTAAGCGTGGCTACGTATTAAGAAATCTTAATAACTGTTTTTTGTCCAATTTGCGCTTATTAAGAAATCTTAATAACTGTTTTTTGTTCATTTTGCACCTATTAAGAAATCTTAATAGCTGTTTTTTGTCCAATTTGTACTTATTAAGAAATCTTAATGGCTATTTTTTGTTCAGTTTACACCTATTAAGAAATCTTAATGACTATTTCTTGTTCAGTTTACAGCTATTAAGAAATCTTAATAGCAGTTTTTTGGTTAAAAAGTAGTTATTAAGATTTCTAAAGATCAGCTTTTTTAGTACAAAAGTAGTTACTTAAAAATGGTGTAAACTCAAATTCTATTTGTTGTTTATCTGTTATGTTGTTTAGTGAGCAGGTTTTATTATTGGTAGAGTTATTTATGGTTTGTAGTTTAATTTTTTGCTTATATAGCTTATCTCTCAATTAAATTTATCAATACATCTGTACCTCTTAAGTATTTTGCTGATACTCTATTGAATCTTCTTATCCATATTTTTTAATATCTACAATACCTTTTTACACTCTTTCGGCTTCTGATTAATTCAAACATTCATAACTAAAATCCATAACAGAGCCAAAATAAAAGAGGGTGACTCATTGTTTGAGCACCCTCTTTAAATATATTGTTAGTTGCAGTAATAGCAACTTTGCTGTTTAATAACTAAATACTAAAATCTATTAATTATTTGTGTCTTTAAGAATAACGTCGTGAGCGCCACCTTCAACAATACTTGTTGCCGAAACAAGAGTAATTTTTGCTTTCTCTTTAATTTCAGGAACAGAAAGAGCACCACAACTACACATTGTAGACTTAATTTTACCTAGAGTAATGTCTAAGTTATCTTTAAGTTTACCTGCGTATGGAACGTAACTATCAACACCCTCTTCAAACTTAAGACCATCGGTACCACCCATGTCGTAACGTTGCCAGTTGCGTGCACGGTTCGATCCTTCGCCCCAGTACTCTTTAACATAGTTATTACCTACTTTAAGTTTTTTGGTAGGACTCTCGTCGAAACGAGCAAAGTAACGACCCATCATAAGGAAATCGGTACCCATAGCAAGAGCAAGAACCATATGGTAGTCTTGAACAATACCACCGTCGCTACAAAGTGGGATATATATACCTGTTTGTTGGAAATATTCGTCGCGAGCCTCGTTAACTTCAATAAGAGAAGTAGCCTGACCTCTACCAATACCTTTTTGTTCGCGAGTGATACAAATTGATCCGCCACCAATACCAACTTTAATAAAATCGGCACCAGCCTCAACAAGGTAAAGGAATCCCTCTTTGTCAACCACATTACCACCACCAACTTTTACATCGTCGCCATATTTTGCTTTAATGTATCTAATAGTGTCGGCCTGATATTCAGAGAAACCGTCAGACGAGTCAACACAAAGAACATCGGCACCAGCCTCAATAAGAGCAGGAACACGTTCTTCGTGGTCGCGTGTATTAATACCAGCACCAACAACAAGTTTTTTGTTGGCATCAAGTAGTTCGTTAGGATTTTCGCAGTGGCTATCGTAATCTTTACGGAAAACAAAATATTGTAATTTCTGATCTTTATCGATAATTGGTAAACAGTTTAATTTGTGCTCCCAAATAATGTCGTTAGCCTCGCTAAGAGAAATACCTAGTTCGCCATAAACAAGTTTTTCGAAAGGAGTCATAAACTCTTTAACCTTCATGTTAGCAGAGTCTTTCGATGCACGGTAATCTCTAGAGGTAACAAAACCCATTAACTTTCCGTTTGGTGTTCCGTCTTCAGTAATACCTATAGTAGAGTGACCAGTCTCGGCACGAAGAGCCATAACATCGGCAAGAGTATGCTCTGGAGTAAGGTTTGAGTCGCTGATAACAAAGCCAGCTTTAAATTTCTTAACTTTTCTAACCATTTCGGCTTGCGTCTCGATAGATTGCGAGCCAAAAATAAATGATAATCCACCGTTGCGAGCAAGGGCAATACCCAATTCGCTACCAGATACCGACTGCATAATTGCCGATACAAATGGGATGTTTAATTCGATAGCCGATTTCTCGCCTTTTTTAAACTTAACCAATGGTGTTTTTAACGAAACATTGTTTGGTGTACACTCTTTTGTCGTTAATCCTGGGATTAGAAGATACTCGCTAAAAGTTCTCGAGATATCATTCAGGTATTTTGCCATCTTTTGTTCCTCCTGTGTGAATTATATGATTAATTTTTTAAAGCTACTCAAAAATTTAAAATTGGGCAAAGTTACATTTCTAAGGTAGAATAACCAAACTCTTGATGAGTATATTCTGACAAAATGTTAAAAGATTTTAGTGATAATTAATAAAAACTATAATATGGTTAATTTTGAGTCGATGAATTCTGATATGGCCGATTTTGTTGAGTAGTTATCTTCCCAAATCTGTTTAATATCTTCTGGTATTTTAGGCAAAATGCTATTTTTTGAAACAGAGTTGTTGTAAATATCTATTAGCTTATCGGGATTAGCAATGGCTCGTTTTAGTTGTCTTTGTCCAGAGTTTGTAAGAATAGAGTTGTAAATATAATAGCCAATATAGTTTTCGGGAATAGGACGGTTGTATATTGTTTGATCTTCGATTGTTTTATCGGTACAATATTTCCGAAGAAGTCTGAAGCTTACAATTGTTGCTGCATTTTCGTGCTGTAGTGCTTGCAATTCGATAGGTTGCGACGAGAAATATATTTCTCTAATTGTTTTCATCCAGTTTTTAAACAGTTCCTCTAATAGTTCAGGATTGTTGTATAATTTTTTTGATTGGTTATTTAACTCGTTAAAAGTTAATACTTGAGGTACTCCTTTAATTATTAAATCGTTTTGGAATCGTCGGAGTGCTTCTCTTTTGTAATTGCTGTTTGAGGTTTTGAAGTTCTTGTTAAGCCATTTGGAATATAAAAATTGGTGAATTTCTTTGATTAAGGTACTCTCTATCTCTTTTTTGTTTGAATAATCGATAAGATCGAAGGTAATATTGTTTCCTGTTAAGGTAGTTCCGTTTGATCCATCGAAACAGAATGTAATATTAATTGTGTCGGCGTTTATATTAGCAGGTAAAAAAGGTGTTAGCTTATCTTCAATAGTCTCAGATAAATTACTTTTGAAATTAGATTGACTAAGGAATTTTGTTGTTGCTTTATTGTATCCATTATTCCAATAAGTAACCCACTGATCGGAAAGTATATTATTCATTTTTATACAATTGTATGGGAGTTTGTTTAATACTAATTTATAAGCTTCGGCACCATAAATTGTAGAGGTGCAATTATAAGCAACAGCTGCCGATGCTAGCTTTTTGTATGTAGGAAGCGATAATAGATTATCAATTTTTTTTGCTAGAATACTGTCTTGTTCTATGTTTTCTTGGGTAGTAAATGTTGCCGAATTACTGTAGGGTATTTCTTTTGTTGGACTTTTCTCTTGAATATAATTCATTACATCAAGAAATTTTTCGGCAGGTTCTTTGTCTATTTCAAAATGTAATTTATGGGTTTTGTTACATGCAAATAGCATTGCAAGAGTAATTGAAATGTATAGTAATCTTCTCATAATATTTTATTTACTGTGTTAGAAGATACAAAAAAAGAGCCGACAATGGTAGTCGACTCTCTTCATAATTGTGGATTTATGCCAATTCTACTCTTTATGATGTTTGATAAAATCGCGTTGCGCTTTAACTAAGTTAATAGTCTGAAGAAGTAAGTTTTTGGTTTCGTTAATAATACCAAGGTAAAGAATTGAGTTTCTTGTACCAGCTTCTTCTTTCTTAATACGCTTAATCTGATTTTTACGATTCTGATTAAGTTCCTGTAGAAGTTCTTGTTGTTTTTCAATAAGAAGAGGCACTTTAGCAAAGTCGTTTTTGTTAATAATAGAGGTAACTTCTTCAAAAAGATTTGTCATTATAGCTTTAATATTCAACAGCTCCTCTTTTTGTGCTTGTGTTAATCCTTTATGATTATTGTCGATATAAGTGTAGCTTGGGGTTGTAACAAATCCAAGTGAATGAGCTATCTCGCGTAAATAATCGATAACCTGAACATAGTACTGACCTGTTTCGAAAGAGTCTTCGTGAAATTGTTTTAAAGTGTAGTATACATTGTCTTTAAGAGCCTTGGCTTCCATATTAAGTGTGTATACATCTTCTTTTACTCGTTTAAGCTCTTTTCTATCTTCTTCGGTAAGTCCAATAACTGTTCTGCCGTAAATATCAATAATGTGTTCTAGAGTAACTTTAACTTTAGAGGTGCATTTGTCCATTATATTGCTATCTACTAAAACATCGGTTTTCTTGCCATTCTGTTTTTCTATTCTCTTTTTATTGTATACATGCGATCTGAAAAGAAGGAATGCTGCAAGGAAAATCATAATGCCAATAGCAATTTTTCCACCTACAAACATAAAAATGGCAACTAATAAAGCAGCGGTAAATGCCGAGAATGCAGTAAAGAACCATCCGCCAATAACAGTCATAACTCCAGTAATACGGTAAACAGCACTTTCGCGTCCCCAAGCACGGTCGGCAAGCGATGTACCCATTGCAACCATAAATGTTACATAAGTTGTCGATAAAGGAAGTTTTTGCGATGTACCAAATGCAATAAGAATACTTGCTACTGTAAGATTAACACTTGCCCTAACAAGGTCGAACATAGGTTCTTCTTTTGCTTTTATTGTAGAGTTACGTTGTTTTTCGAAACGTCTTTCAATAGAGTTAAGCACCTTATCGGGAACAACTTTTTTAAAGTTGTTGTTAATATTTATAGAGTGACGAACCATAATTCGTGCAAAAATTGACGAACCAAAACGTTCTGATCCTTCGTCTTGACGAGAGAGATTAAGCTCTGTTTCTGTTACTGTTCTTGCCTTTTTCGATAACCAAAGTGTTATTACCATTACAAGACCAGCTATTATTAGATAATATGTATTTGTTTGAGTTTTACCAGTAAGTCCATCCATTAAATGTTGTGAAGGTAAAAGATCGGATACCTGGTGTAATTCAAAGGCTTTTAACCCAGCTAGAGGAACTCCAATAAAGTTAACAAGGTCGTTACCAGCAAAAGCAAGAGCTAAAGCGAAAGTTCCAACTAATACAATTATCTTGAAGATATTAATTTTCGAAAGCCACATTATTAGTTGCAGAATAACTGCCCAAATAGCAAAGCTTATAGCTATAATTAAAAGTGTATTATTTTTGATCCAATCGACAGATTCTTTAGTCATGAACGAAGCCTCTTTTGCCCCTTTAATCAATATAAAGTAAGTTATAGCGGTAATTGCTAATCCTCCCCATATAGCTCCAAAATATTTGTAGGTGCGTTGGTAGTTGAACGAAAAAATAATACGAGTGAAATATTGAATTAAGCTACCTACAGTAAATGCTACAACTACCGAGAGTAGTATTCCCGAAATAATTGCAAGTGCCTTGGCGGTGTTTATATAATCGCCTATTTCTAATACTTTTTCTACTCCATTAACAATCATTGTTTCGCCATCGCCCGACATTTTAATAATAGCCAAACCAACAGCGGCACCTAGTAATTCGAATACAATTGAAACAGTTGTTGATGTTGGTAGACCTAGTGTATTAAAAAGATCGAGTAGGAGCACGTCGGTGATCATTACCGCTAAAAAGAGAATTATAATCTCGTTAAAGTGGAAAAATTCGGGATGGAAAATACCTTTTCTGGCTACTTCCATCATACCATTAGAGAATGTTGCTCCAATTAGAATACCTAAACTGGCAATTGTAAGTATAATGTATCTGGGCGCTGCCTTTGATCCAAGAGCCGAGTTTAGAAAGTTTACGGCATCGTTACTTACTCCAACAATTAAATCTGAAATTGCTAGAAAAAATAGTATGCCAACTAAGATTACGTAAAAAGTTTCCATTAATATTTTGTGTTTTAATTCGGATGCAAAAATAATTCAATAGTAAATTGTGCTTCTATAAATGGTTTTACCATTGCCTTAAGTGTTTGTTAAGTTAATGTTAACCAAGTTATGAATAACGTCTGCTAAAGGCAATTAAAACAAAAAAAAGGATAACCCATTGTATGGATTATCCTTAGTGTAATATTTATGGATAGTTATCTATTCTTGTGTGTTGGAATTTCTCTCTTCTAATATTTTGTATAGTTCTTCCGATAGTTGCTTCTCACGTCGTTGCGATTCTTCTTGGGTAGCCTGAAGCTCTTCCATGTTTTGTCGCATCTCTTCTTCTTGAGCAGCAAGTTCGTTGGCTTGTTCCATTGTTTGCTGAAGAAGTTTATTTGTGTTTTCAGCTATCTGTGCCGACATTATTGATGAGGCAATATTCTCGGCTACTTTTTCAATAAACTCAATTTGGTATTGTTCTAATTTGTTAAAAGATGCAAGTTCTATAATTCCTAGTAGATTATCTTCAACTAGCATAGGAACAATTATTAAATTGTTTGGTGTTGCACCTCCCAACCCCGAAGTAATATTTATATATTCTTGCGGTATTTGAGTCATGTATATAGTCTTTTTCTCAATTGCGCATGTTCCAACTAGTCCTTCACCAATCTCTATCTTTTTCGATAAGAATTTCTTTCTGTCGTATGCGTAACTAGCCTCAAGGTTAAGACTCTCTTCGCCATTTTCGTTTGAATAAAGAAAAATACCCCCTTGGTTACATTTAGTATAATTAATAAGGTTTTGGAGTACTGTTGAAACAAGTTCAGTTACATTGTTTTGATTATTACGAATAATATCTCCCAACATTGCTTGACCAGTTATCACCCAATTTCTTTGATCGTCGTCTTTCTTGCGTTTAATATCGTTTTCGTTGGCAATTCTAAGCTTGTCGCGTGTTGCAATTAGGGCTTTACCTAGAGTATCATGTTCACTAGCTATTTCAAAATCAAAATCAAATTCGTTATTACCTATGCTTTTAGTGAATTCTGATGTTGTTTCTAATCGGTCGGTTAAAGTATTAATTGAATTTACAACTCGTCCAAGTTCATCTTCTTTATTGTATGATGTCTTCTTTAGATTTCCTAAAATTAAATCGTCGGTAGCATTTGTTATTATCTCTATCGATTTAATAAGGTTTCTTTTAGATCTCCAACTTAGCATAAATACAATAACTAAAACTAGAAAGAAAACAATAATTAGTGAGTAAAGTTGAGTATTTACTATTTTGTCTATTTGGTTTTCTACAATGTTGTGAGTTGTTGTTACATTGTCTAAGTATACTCCTGTTGTTAACCAAAAGTTAGTGTTAGGAATCATTTCTGCATATGAAATTTTAGCTCTGTCACCTATGCCTGGTTTATATGTTGAATAGGTGAAAAAACCTCCACCATTGGCAGCTTTTTTGTAAAGTTCTACAATGTGTTTACTTCCTTCAGAGTCTGTTTCATTGCTTCGGTCTTTTCCATTAACATCTTTAATAGGATGAAATATTCCAAATGTTTCTTGGTTAACAGAGAAATAGCCAGAGTTGTCCTCTTCAAAATGAATATCCTGAAGTTTATTCATGAAAAAATCATGATAGTTAGAAATTGAATCATTTTTCTCTAACTCTTTACTTAATACTATTGCCAAAGCATGAGTTGAAAGCTTTAATTTAACATTTATACAAGAGTCTAACTGATTTTTTGCCGTGGTTAACGACTTTTCTTTTATTGTATTTTGTCCATTGACAAATATCAAAAAGAATATAATACATGAGACTAAAAAGGCTCCTATAAGAACATTAATTCTACCAGCTATAGTTATTTTGTTAAACATTTTGAATACGTTATAGATTAGATTAGTTATTTAGCCACAATACTACTCATTAATTAAAAATGTTTTTTTTAATCATAATCTTTAGTTGACCAAATAGCTGTTTTTTGTGATTAATAACTCGTGTTTCGAGTATAACATTTTAAATTCTGAAAATTTCAGGGGGGTGTGTTTTTGAAATGTTATTAATGTAATTGACAGGTATTATTTCTTGTTTAAAAAGTTTCTATCTTTACACTCAATAAAAATAATATTATTGCCGATGTTTTTTGTTGGAGCGTTTACTTCTCAGTTACCTGTAGTACTACTAGCTATACTTTATGTTTTAGGTATGGCTAATTTGTATAGTGGGAAAAATGTGGAAGCAAATACTTGTCAGGATAAAGTTATCGAACATCAGCAAAGTTTTCAGAATATTGAATCGGCCAGTAATTCTATTAATTTTTTTGATGTCCTATCTATCGATAATTGTTGTAATTATGCCGATTTAGAATTAGATCAAATTAAGCT
>JAFGOQ010000005.1 GCA_016926405.1 Bacteroidales bacterium | reverse complement strand
ATTGTAATATTGGGGTTAGGCATTCACATCGTACTTCATACACCCCATATCCCTTAGCATCTTAGCGACTTTGCGTGAAAAACTTTCTGCCTTAAATCATAAATCGTACTTCTTACTTTAGTTGTTAGTCTTTGGTTGTTAGAATTTGGTTATTAGAATGCAGTGAAATAGTAATATAGTAACATAGTGATTTAGGCATTCACAATTCACAACTTTAGACTTTAAACTTTTAACTTCCTACTTTAGTTATTAGAATGCAGTGAAATAGTGATATAGTAACATAGTTATTTAGGCAATTCACAACTTTCAACTTCATACATCCCTTTGCGTCTTGGCGGTTAAAAAACTTTCCGTCTTACATCTCATTATACACCGGTAATGTAAAGTAGAAACTAGTACCTATTCCCACTTCCGATTTTACCCAAATATTACAATTGTGTTTTTCGACAAACTCTTTACATAAAATTAGCCCCAAGCCAGTTCCCTTTTCGCCAGCAGTTCCAACAGTTTTATGTTTTTTATCTATCCTGTAAAGATTTTCGATATTCTTTTGTTCTATACCAACACCTTTATCTTTAACCTCAATGGTGTAGGTGTTTTTAGTCTGTTCTATGTTTATCTCTATTGTGGTATCGCTATTCGAGAACTTTACAGCGTTGCTTATCAGATTTCGAAGAATTGTGTTTACCATATCAATATCACCATAAGCTATTCTATTCTCTTTTTGGTTATAAACGAAAGTTATCCCTTTTTTCTCGGCACTAATATTATATAAGCTTACGCTGTTTTTTATTGTCTCGTCTATTGAGAATGGTTTAGGGTTATACAAAATGTTTCCGGTTTGCGATTGCGACCAAGTAAGAAGATTTTCGAGCAGGTTGTATATCTGTTTTACGGCGTTGTTTATTTTGTTTATGCCGCTTCTTCTCTCGTTATCGTTAATACTATTATAGTTGTTGTTAAGTGATTCCGATACCGACATAAGACTGGTGAATGGGTTTTTCAGATCGTGCGATATTATTCTAAAAAAAGTGTCTTTAGTTGCGTTTAGTTGCAGTAGCCTTTTCTCCGATTCGGTTAATTTGGCGTTTGTAGCCTTTATTGTTTGGTTCTGAATGGTTAGTATTTTGGTTGTTTTAAGCTTAATTAGATAGTGGTATATAAGTACAATAACTACTAGCACAAACATAATTTCTAAGGCAATAAACCACCAGCTTAGCCAAAAAGGAGAATCTACAGTGATAACAATTTTTTTTGTCTCGGAATTCCATTCGCCATCGTTGTTTGTTGCCTTAAGCAAAAAAGTGTAGCTGCCTGGTTTAAGATTAGAGAACGATACAAAATTTCTGCCCTCGGCGTATGTCCACTCTTTTTCGAGGCCTTCCATTTTATAGTAGTAACGTATATTTTTCGACAATAAAAGAGCGGGCGATGTAAACTCCATAGAAATTTCTCTTTGTGTATAATCAAGCTCAATAGTATCGGCAAAAATTGGACTTTTTCGGTAAAGAAAAACAGCTCTTTTTTGGTCGAAGTGTACCTTATTGTTGGTTATTGAGTCGGGCGTTTGAGGTAAGACAAGATTTTTACCCGAGATCGAAATTTTTGTAATAACAGGCTTGTAACCCTTTTGCTCTCTATAATCTTTATTTGGATCAATAATATTTAATCCGTAAACACCTCCAAAATACATAAGTCCCGAATGACCTTTATGAAAAGCTCCTCCGTTAAATTCGTTTGATTGAAGACCGTCGTTAACATCAAAATTTTTAACAGAGTAGCTGGTTGTATTAAAACGGCATATTCCTCGGTTTGTGCTAAGCCATATATTACCCGAATTATCGGGCAGAATGCCATAAATAACATCGTTTGGTAGTCCTTGCTCTATACCAAAATGTGAGAACTCGTTTTTTTCGATATCAAACTTATTTAGTTTATTATTTGTTCCTATCCAGAAAATGCCATTGGGCGCCTCGTAAAACGAAAATATTACATCGTCGGAGATGCTATTTTTTCTTTTCAGCTGAGGTTTTACTCTATACTGAGTAAATACCTCCTTATCGGGATCGAAAATGTTAAAGCCACCTCCGTAGGTTCCAATCCACAACCTCGACTTACTATCTTCAAAAATAGATGAGTATATAAAGTTGTTCGAAAGGCTTTCGCTATTATCATCGTTATGTAAATATCGTTTGCATTTGCCGCTCTTGCGGTCAAATCTGTTTAAACCCTCGCGCGTACCTATCCACATGCGCTTTTTGCTATCTTCGAAAATAACACGCACCGAATTGTTCGAAAGAGAAGTAGAGTTGTTTGGTTGGTTGCGGTAGTTTATCCATTTTTTGTTCTTATTGTTGAATTTAAATAGCCCTTGGCCGTCGGTACCTACCCACATTGTCCCTTGGCTGTCTTGATACACTTTTCTTATTGCCGGATTATTTGCAAAATTGTAGTGTGTATATTTGTTTTCCTCGGCATTGTATACCGATAGTCCAGCATCGTTAGTGCCTATCCATATATTATTGTTGTTGTCTTCAAAAATTGACCAAACAAAGTTGCTGGCTAGGCTGTTTCGGTCAACCGGATTGCTCTTTATTAGCTTAAATTTATGTGCTTGTGGCGAGTAAATACTTATTCCCGCACCAAAAGTACCAATCCATATATTCCCATTATTATCCTCATAAATACAGTTTGTTGAGTTGTGCGACAAGCTCTGTTGGTTGGCAGGAGAGTTTGTGAAGTTTAACAATTCGTTTTTTGTGTATTTATACAATCCGTTGCCAAAGGTTCCGTACCAAATATTCCCGTTGCCATCTTCAAGTAGTGGTTTGTTGGTGTTAATGGCTAAACTATTTGTGTTGTCAATGGTTGATACAATTTTAGTAAACTTAGCTTTATTGTTGTCTTTTAAATATAATCCTTCGTCTGTTCCAACCCATATTCTGTTTTGTTTATCAATAGCAATACTCTCTATTCTTCTGTTTTTAAGCTGCACCGAGCCAATAGAATTTACTTCGGAGTAATTATTTGTGTTAATAGTGTATAATCCATTAATACTACCCAACAGTAGAGTGCTGTCAATTATGCTAATAGCGTAAATGGGTGTTTTATTGAAGTATTCAAACTTGCTATATTCTAATGAATTGGTTGAATGGTTGTATTTGTACAGACCATTATTACAGGGTATCCAAATATTATTCTCGTTATCTGCCACAAAGTCAAAAACTCTACTGCTTATTCTGAAAGTGTTATTTTGTGTTTGATATCGCTGTAGCAATTCAATATTAATAATATCAACACCATTCTTTGTTCCCACCCACAGAAGCTTGTTTTTATCTTCGAAAAGCTTAGTTATAGTGTCGTTTTTTAGTCGTTGGTTAGGATGAGCAAGAGTGTTGAACTGAATAAACTGCTCGGTTTTTGGGTTAAAACATGTTAATCCCGACCTTGAGCCAAGCCACAAATTACCATTGCTATCTTCGTGAATAATTTCAATCCATTTTGATGTTAACGAATTAGTGCTTTCTTTAATACTTCGGTATATCTTTATCTTTTCGCCATCGTATCTGTTAAGCCCATCTTCGGTACCAAACCACATAAAGCCACGTGAGTCTTGAAAAATGCAGTAAACCGAACTTAGCGATAATCCATCGTTTATTGTAATTCGTTTAAAATGAAAGTTCTGATTGTTTGATTTTAGTTGTGCACTCTGCGATAGTAGCAGAATAATTATAGCAAATATTATTCGTTTCATAATTACTCTTTTGTAATAGGTTGATATGTGTAGTTGTTAATTGCTTATTTGTATTTGTGGTAAGAATTTGCTTTAGCTATTTTTATTATTATCGGAATAGAAGTTAGTGAATTTTTGGTAAAGAACAGTTAGCAACTCGTTCTACCCAAATAGCCAAGCTCCAATAACTAAGGACTAATAATTGAAAGGTAAAAGTTGAAAGTCAAAAGTTGAAAGTTGAAAGTTGAAAGTTAAAAGTTGTGAATGCCTAAATTACTTTCCCTAATGACTAATAACCAAGTTCAAAGCTCTAATAACTCCTGGTCCCTATATCACTATTTCACCATATCACTATCTAACAACTAAAGACTAAGAATTGAAAGTTGAAAGTTGAAGGTTGTGAATGCCTAAATCACTATGTTACTATATTACTATTTAACAGCATTCTCACTGCATTCTAATAACCAATAACTAAGTTCTAATAACGACTTTTCCTAAATCACTATGTTACTATATTACTATTTCACTGCATTCTAATAACCAAGCTCCAAGCTCTAATAACTCCTTCTTACTTCCAAAATCATTCAATGTTCAAAAAGCCTTGTAAACAAAAGAAAAGAGTTTAGCACCAGCAAATGAGGATACATCTATATTATTCTATATTTAATAATAATGGGGATATTATTCCTCTCATAGACGAACAATTTTATAAAAATATTTAGACTTTTGTATTCCGAATATACACCCACATATATAGGTTTATTTACTTGTATAAGAGTGCATTTTAAAATGTTATTCTTGTTGAATTTTTGTGTGCTAAAAAAAATATTGTCATGTTTGATTCGTTCGTTATTGTATTAGCTTTTGCTGCAGTTTTT
>JAFGOQ010000072.1 GCA_016926405.1 Bacteroidales bacterium | reverse complement strand
TATATTCTTATTGATGGTGGAAATATTACGTCGGTACAATATATTAGTAATACGATGCCTATTCCAAACGGCAAATCAGATATCTGTACTTCAACGGCTATAGCAGGA
Source organism: Bacteroidales bacterium (assembly GCA_016926405.1). Taxonomy (GTDB): domain Bacteria; phylum Bacteroidota; class Bacteroidia; order Bacteroidales; family UBA6680; genus UBA6680. The sequence goes on along the minus strand of JAFGOQ010000072.1, from coordinate 12,544 downwards.
GAGTTACTAGGTTTAAAGATGATTTATTTGGAAGCAGGTAGCGGAGCTAGTAAAATAGTTTCTCCTGAAATGATTAAATCTGTTGCCGAAAATATTCAAATACCCATTATTGTAGGAGGAGGGATTCGTGATAAGCAGAATGCGCAATCTATTTATACAGCAGGTGCCGATATAATAGTAATTGGCACAGCTGCTGAAGAAAATAATTCGGTGATTAAGCAGATATCGTCTGTTAGAGACTATTTTAATACTTCTAATAACTGATTCCCCGTTGATGAATTTGGTAGTGAAATATTTAAAACTGTTGATAAAGTAGGCGCAATATCTATTGGTGAAACTTCTCTGTAAACAGTTTGCTTTTTTATTTCCCATCCGTACCATATCATGGGGACATGAGTTTCGTAATTATATCCAGAGTTACTTCCAAGCGAAAAATGATTGTCTTCAATCCATCCTGGATTTAGTAATAATATTACATCTCCCGATCGCATTGAATAGAAATTGTTACTAATCTTTAGGTAAATACCTTGTAAGTAATTTGTAGACTGTATGTTTATTGCAGTAATGGCATTGTTAATACCATTAAACTGAGTCATAAATTCGGCCACTTTTCTCTGTACATCTGCAAGCGGAAGTCTTGACTCTGATATTAATTCGTGATTTAAATAGATTTGATTTTTGTGATAGTATTTTACCCAATCACCTTTTCCATACGTTAATGACAGATAACTTTTAAGTAACGAAATAGCTTTTTCGGCATTAAAGACACCTCCTGGTATACCTTGTTCTTTAAGCTTTTTAGGTTCAAAAGCAATTCCTGCATTCGATGTTAAAATTATTAATGTATTTTCAATTCCTACTTCAGTGTCAATAAATTCTATAAAAGCAGCAAGGTCTCGATCAAGTTTTAAATAACAATCTTCTGTTTCAAGACTTGTTGTGCCATATTTATTTTCAATCTCTTTTGTGGCAGAAAAATTCACAGATAAATAATCTGTTATCTTATCGTATCCCAAGCGTTCGTTAATAATTGTATTTACTGCAAAATCTTTAGTTAGGGTGTTAATAAATGGAGTTTGCGATAAGATAGCATATTTTAATTTTTGATTTTTGCTATTGTCTGCTAATAATATTTGTTTCGTGCTGTTTTTTATGTTTGATGAGTCTCTGTCAATATATGATAACTCTGGTAATGAAGAAATCCAATTGCGATTCTTGAAAATATCTGGATATTTGCGGCTATTAAATGAGTTAACCCAATTTGGTAACGAATCTAAATATCTGTTATTTGTAGTCCAATTACCATTTGAACTATCGAACCAATACGATGCATCGCACAAATGGCCACCCATTAGAACAGCTGATTGACTGTTTGAAGAAATGCTGTATACTTTACTCTCTTTACTTTTCGAAAGTTTTAACTCATCTGACAATGTTGATACAAGTAGATTATGTGGTGAGCTATTACCAGCAGAAGCAATCCCACCAAGAGCATAATATTTTTCGTCATTAGTACAATCAATAATCTCGTTTTTAAGTCGGTTGTACCATGTGTTGGCTATTATACCATGTTGCGAAGGTGTTGTTCCTGTTACTATTGATGCGTTACCAACAGCTTCTTGCGTAGACGTGTGATTGTATTTTGTGTTTCTGAAATTAGTGCCTTCGTTTATTAGTTTTTTAAATCCTTTCTCGCCATAATTATCCCAGTATCGTTGTATGTAATCATTACGCATATGACTAATAGTTATTTGTACTACTAGTTTTGGTGTTTTCGAAGGTCTTTTTTTTTGTGATTTTACGCTGTTAAGAGGCAGTAAAAAAATTAAAAGTGCTAATTGTATATATCGCATGTTAATATTCTTTCTATTTTCGCTTGTGAGCGATAAAAGTAACAAAGTTATTATTAAGAGTAAATTATATTTTACGTATGTTTAAAACTATTTTATTAATTGGGACTGGTGGTTTTGTGGGAAGTGTTTTGCGCTATTTTACGCAGATGTATGTACATAGTTTATTTAATTCTATGTATCCGTGGGGAACATTTGTTGTTAATGTATTAGGTAGCTTTATTATTGGAATCGCTTTTGCTTTAGCAGCTAAAACAAATCTTATTTCTATTGAGATGCGTAATTTTATTGTTATAGGTCTATGTGGTGGTTTTACTACATTCTCTACATTTTCTGTTGATGGTTATAATATGATTAATGGAGGTAATTTTATGTGGTTGGGTCTTTATACAATGGGAAGTGTTGTAAGTGGGATTTTTGCTGTTATGTTGGGGGTTGCTATTGTTAAATGGGCTATGTGAGTGTTACTAATTTTTCTGTGAAAGAAGTATTAATATATCAGTTGTTTACAATGAATTAAATTGTTTAACAATAGACCTAGATAATATAAAAAAAGGATTGTCTTCTTCTGACAATCCTTTTTTTAATGAATTATTATAAGTTTAGTTTTTATAAAACTTGCGACTAAATTTTCTCTGATCGTTACCAAACTCAATAATATATATGCCTGATGATAACTCAGAAATGTTTATTGTTTTATTGTTTACGCATTCAAATTCTTGCGATTTAATAATAATTCCTTTAGTGTTGATAATTTTAATAAAATTAAAGTTTTCTGTACTGCAATTAATTGAAATATTGTTATCGGCAGGATTTGGATATACAGTAATCTCTACATTTTCGTTGTTATTAATTGATGTAGCTACTTTGTCGCGATTAATGACTTTTACTTTTTTAGAATCAGTTTTGTGGATGTTAGCATCTGTTTGCGATTCGTCAATATCAAATGTAATATAGTATTCTACGTCACCATCTTTTTCGTCATCACTTATTCCTGTTACAGTTACAGGTGTTTTAATATCCCATGTATTTTTGTTGAATACTATTTCCGAGATATCTGTTTTACCTTCTGAAGGGTCACTAACTGTTATTTTTATTGTAACATTACCAGCAGGTCTTTTATTTAGATATACTTTGATAATATCTGTTAATTCACCATCTTCTGAAGTAATTGTTGAATTTTCTGACTCTTGGGTAAGAATGTCAAGTTCTATAGTTAGATCAATATTAGTTAAACCAATTCTTACTGGTTTAACTTCAGCATACAAAGCATCAGAGTTTTCTTTATCAACACTAATAGTTAAATCGTATTTAGTATCACCATCTATTAAGTTATCTGGTAATCCTGTAATTGTTATTGGTTGATCAATGTACCAGTTATCTTTTGTAAAGATAAGAGTAGATTTGTCTGTTTTACCTTCACTTGTATTACCAACATTAATTGTTAAAATAACATTTGAGGTAGGGGCTTTTGATAGACATACATTTATATCATCTGAGCTGCCTTGTTCGGATGTTATTGTAGAGCCGTTTGTTTCTGATAGAACTATTCCTGCTTCACTATCGATTTTAATCAGTTTTATTATTCCAAGGTTAGTCCCTTGGTTTGTACTTGTAGAAACAGTTAATTCTTTTGAAATATAACCTTCTGCAACAACTTTAATTTTGTGCGTGCCTGCACTAATCATTCTCTGAAAGAATCCAAGATTGTCTGTTGATATCTCGCTATATTGTACATTTGGAATCATTTGTATTTTGGCCTTTACAGGTTGATTTGTTAAAGCGTCTACAATTACTCCGTAGAATCCTTTAAGTATTTCTTTATGGTAATTTAATAATGCATTCTTGTTGTATGTCCAATGCTTATTTAGTTCGCTTTCAGCTAGGCATTTAGTGTCAGATAATTCAATTGTTATTTCTCTGCATCCCTGTCCAAGGGTGACCCAGTCTTGGCGTCCGCCAGCAACTATATACCATTGTGCACCGTTTGTTATTCCGTTGCTGTTAAGTGATTTAAAGTAGTATGGATTGTCGGGGCTATCTGCCATTGCTTGGTTTGCGTAATTGTGAGATACATACTTGTACCATTCATTGTCTGGATGCAAATCGTATTTGTTATCTAGAGGGTAATTTACAACTTCAATACCACCATGAAAATTGGCCGAAAGAACAAGATTGCGGGTTTTCATCCAATCCATCTGTACTATTGTTTCTTTCGCCCATGTACCAGTAGGATGACTTTCGCCAGTAGTAATTTCAGGGAAATTTCTATTCATGTCGATGCCTTTAGATGTATATCGTTGTGATTTAAAAACAGTATTGTTTCCTCCAAAGTATGTGCCGTCAGGGTTCGAAACAGGGTTAATCCATGTTTCGGTGTTGTCGACTAACTCTTTGACTGCAGCATCGGTGTTGTAATTTGATAATAGATAATGTGTATATCGCATCATTAAATAGAAGCCAGTAGTTTCATCTCCGTGCATTGTCGATGTGTAATATATCTCTGGTTCAGCTTCGTCTATACCTGCATTATCAGAAATTCTTAGACAAAGAATTTTGCGTCCTTGTTCACTTGTGCCTATCTCTACTAGCTTGCATAAATTGGGATAATCATTGGCCATTTTTTCCATAAACTGAACATACAAATCGTATGTAGGATACTTGTTCCAACCAAGAAGTTCTGTCATAGATGACGTCATTCTCGATTCGTAATCTTTGGTGTCTCTGCTTGGTATAGAGTATTCAGAAACAGTATAGCCTAATTCTTTTAGTTTGTTTTCGTCTTTCCATGGCAAAACCGCCCAAACTTTAGTCCCTTTAACATTCTCAATAGATACAATTCTTGTAACTCTTTTAATGTCTTCTTTGTTTTTTACCTCGAATGTAAAGTAAAACGGATTGCCCGTGTATTGGGCAAAAGTGTTAATAGCTAGGGTAAGCAATAATAATGTTAAAAGCTTTCTCATAATAAATGTCTTTTGACTCTTGAAATTCTTATTATTCTATTAAGCCCTGTTTTATAAAAAACGCCCACGATAATCATTATCAACTGATTATTATGGGCGTAAATGTAATTATTTTATAATTACTATTCTTCTAAACATTAAATCTAAAATGCATAATGTCTCCATCTTGAACAATATACTCTTTTCCTTCAACAGCCATTTTACCAGCTTCTTTAACAGCTTGTTCCGATTTTAGTGCAATAAAATCGTTGTACTTAATTACTTCGGCACGAATAAATCCTTTTTCAAAGTCGGAGTGGATTACACCTGCAGCTTGTGGAGCAGTTGCACCTTTGTGATATGTCCAAGCACGAACCTCTTTTACTCCAGCTGTAAAATACGTCTCTAATTTAAGTAGCGAGTATGCTGTGCGAATAACTTTGTTTAAACCAGATTCTTGAAGGCCTAAATCTTCAAGAAATTCTTGACGTTCTTCGTAAGTTTCTAATTCTGCAATATCCGATTCTGTTGCTGCGGCAATAACAAGTACTTCGGCATCTTCGTCTTTAACAGCTTCACGAACTTTGTCAACAAAGTGATTTCCTGTTGCAGCTGATGCTTCGTCAACATTGCAAAGGTACAAAACAGGCTTTGCTGTTAGTAACATTAAGTCTTTAGTGTATTTTATCTCATCATCTTCGAGAGTTACAGTACGAGCCGATTTCCCTTGCTCAAGAACCTCTTTGTAACGAAGTAAAATTGAATATAGTTTTTTTGCGTCAGCATCTTTACCTGTTTGTGCAAGCTTAACAGTTTTAGCCATGCGTGCTTCAATATTCTCAAGATCTTTAAGTTGAAGTTCTGTGTCAATTGTCTCTTTATCGCGAATTGGATTTATGCTTCCGTCAACGTGAGTAATATTTTCGTCTTCAAAACATCTTAAAACATGAATAATAGCATCTGTTTCGCGAATGTTACCAAGAAATTTATTTCCAAGACCTTCTCCTTTACTAGCACCTTTTACTAATCCAGCAATGTCTACAATTTCTACAGTAGCGGGTAAAACACGTTGTGGATTAACAATTTTTTCAAGCTCTGTTAATCTTTGATCTGGAACGGTAATCATTCCTATATTTGGTTCGATAGTACAAAACGGAAAGTTTGCCGATTGTGCCTTCGCATTTGTTAAACAGTTAAATAATGTCGATTTACCTACGTTTGGTAACCCTACAATTCCGCACTTTAAAGCCATATTTATGTTGTATTTTATTTTTGAGTGGCAAAAGTAATTATTTTCTGTTATTACTCTGCTAGTCTTTATGTTTTTATTGTCAAACAACATTAAACATTCTCTTTTTTAGTTATAGTGTAATTGTTTATAAATCTAATTTTTTAGTATAAAATTAAATGGTGCTTGGGTAGTGTTTTAATGTTCCTAAATAGATGTTAGACCTAGATGGTTTATCTTCTGGAAAATATTTTATTATTATCAGCAACGAAAAAGGAGTATTTAAAAAGCTGATTGTTGTAAACTAATTGTTTTTGATATATTCTTATAGAAGTTTTACAGTAGTTCAGTAAACATATAAGTTTTAAGAGAATATCAAATTTTATCACTTTAAGCAAGACATAGATTAATTAGAATCTTTGTCTTGCTTTTCATTTATATTATAGTGGTAACATAATGAATATATGACGAACATTTATTTAAGTTTGTATAGTAAGAAGCAATTGTTAGTGTTTGTTATTTTAAGTGAGATAAGGATGATCAACATTTTTTATCATTCTTATTACTCCAATAAAAACAAAAAAACTACTTTTGCACTTATATTGGTGTGTCACAATTTTTTATTAATAAAACTATCAAATGGCTAAAATTGAAGAATTAAAAGAAATTGCAAGTCAGGTAAGACGAGATATTGTTCGTATGGTTCATGCACAAAACTCTGGACATCCGGGAGGATCGTTAGGTTGTGCCGATTTTCTGACAGCTCTTTATTTTGAGGTGTTAAATCATAATCCTAAAAACTGGAATATGGATGGTATAGGAGAGGACTTGTTCTTCCTCTCAAATGGTCATGTTTCACCTGTATGGTATAGCGTTTTAGCTCGTTCGGGATATTTTCCAGTTAAAGAACTTTCTACTTTTCGTACATTAGGTACACGATTACAAGGTCACCCTACTACTGCTGAGCACTTAGAAGGTATTCGTATTGCTTCTGGTTCTTTAGGACAAGGTATGTCGGTTGCTGCTGGTGCTGCTTTAGCCAAAAAACTTAATGGTGATAAGAATCTTGTCTTCTCGTTACATGGTGATGGTGAGTTACAAGAGGGTCAAATTTGGGAAGCTGCTCTTTTTGCTGCCGCTAGAAATATTGATAATTATATTGCAACTGTTGATTTTAACGGTGTTCAGATTGATGGTCCTACATCGGAGGTTATGAACCTTGATAGCCTTAAAGCTAAGTTCGAGGCTTTTGGTTGGATTGTAGTTGAAATGGAAGGTAACCAAATCGAAGCCGTTTTAGAAGGTATTGATAAAGCAAAAGCTCAAACAGGAAAAGGTAAGCCTGTTGTTATTTTAATGAAAACAGAAATGGGTTTTGGTGTTGACTTTATGATGGGAACTCATAAGTGGCATGGTGTTGCTCCTAATGACGAGCAGTTGGCATTGGCCTTAGAGCAAAATAAAGAAACCCTTGGCGATTACTAATTAAACACCTTATATTAAATAACGCCTACAATAAATTAAATTGATTATGAAGAATATTGTAATAATAGCACACGATCCTAAGAAAGTAGAAATGGTTAAGTTTCTTCAGGATCATGCAGAATGGATTCGCGGAGCTAATTTGCTTGCAACAGGTCGTACAGCCGAGTTTGTCGAAAAAGAAGGGATAGATGTAACGCATCTTAGTCCTGGTAAATCGGGTGGTTATATCGAAATTAGAGATATGATAGAAAAAGGTGAAATTGATATTGTTTTCTTTTTCAGAGAGCATATTGAAAACCAGCCTCACCACGAAGATATTAAGCGATTGCTAGAAGCTTGTAACCTTAATAATGTGCCATTAGCAACAAATTTTGCTAGTGCCGAACTTTTAATTTTAGGTTTTATTACAAAAGAGGCTACCGAAAGAAAGCGCCAAAAAGGTTTTTAATCGACTCGCTTATTTAATTCTTCATTTTATTAAGAAAAAGATATAACAATGAAATATACAAATACAGGAAATAAAGATACTCGTTCGGGTTTTGGTGCAGGTTTAACAGAGCTTGGAAGAACAAACGAAAATGTTGTTGCTCTTTGTGCCGATCTAATAGGTTCGCTTAAAATGAACCAATTTATTGAAGAAAATCCAGATCGTTTTTTTCAAGCTGGTATCGCCGAATCAAATATGATTGGTGTTGCTGCTGGATTAACAATAGGTGGTAAAATTCCTTTTGCTGGAACATTTGCAGGATTTGCTTCTGGACGTGTTTACGATCAGGTTCGTCAGTCGTTGGCTTATTCTAACAAAAATGTTAAGGTTGCAGCTTCGCATGCTGGATTAACATTGGGTGAAGATGGAGCTACTCACCAAATAATGGAAGATATAGGATTAATGAAAATGCTTCCTAATATGGTTGTTATTAATCCTTGCGATTATAACCAAACAAAGGCTGCTACTATTGCTGCTGCCGAACATGTAGGTCCTGTTTACTTACGTTTTGGTCGTCCTAGTGTTCCTAACTTCACTGCTGAAGATCAGAAATTTGAGATAGGTAAAGCTGTTATGCTTGAAGAGGGAACTGATGTAACTATTTTAGCTACGGGTCATCTTGTATGGAAAGCTCTTGAGGCTGCCGATCAGTTGAAAGAACAAGGTATTTCGGCCGAGGTAATAAATATTCATACCATTAAACCTTTGGATACAGAAGCGGTCTTAAACTCTGTTAAGAAAACAGGAGCCGTTGTTACTGCCGAGGAGCATTTAATGAATGGTGGTTTGGGCGATAGCATTGCGCAATTATTATCGCGTAAGTTTCCTACTCCTCTAGAAATGGTGGCTGTTGATGATAAATTTGGTGAAAGTGGAAAACCAGAAGAGCTTCTTACAAAATATGGCATTGATACTGTAAATGTTGTAGAAGCCGCTAAAACAGTACTAAAAAGAAAATAAACGTCTTTAATGGCTGATTATTCGGATAAAGAACTTCTTGCTCTTTTCAGAGATGATGAGAGCAAGAATTATTCTTTTAATTTAATAGTAAGAAAATACCAAGAACGACTCTATTGGCATATTCGAAAAATGGTTGGTTTTCACGAAGATGCCGACGATGTTATGCAAAATACTTTCCTTAAAGTATGGAAAGGATTAGAATCATTCCGTGAAGATTCTCAACTTTATACATGGCTATACAGAGTTGCTACTAACGAAGCTCTTACCTTCCTTAAGAAAAAGAAAACCCGCTATTTTATTTCTACCGACGACGACGAGTCGCACGTTCAAAATAAACTCGAATCAGATGTGTATTTTGAAGGTGATGAGTTAGAAAAGAAATTACATAAAGCCCTAGCCAAATTACCTGATAAACAGAAGTTAGTATTTAATATGAAGTATTTCGATAATATTAAATATGAAGATATGTCGGAAATATTAGACACCTCTGTTGGTGCATTAAAGGCATCGTATCATCATGCAGTAAAAAAGTTAGAGAAATATTTACTTGAGGATTAAACCTCTGCAATATGGGAAGGTCAAAACCTCGAAATTATAATTATAGGATGAGAAAATTTGATAACATAGAAGATTTAAAACGCGATACCAGTGCTGGGTACACAGTTCCTGATGGCTATTTTGAGAATCTGCCTATGCGTATTCAACAGCGATGTATTGATGAGCAAAAATCATCTTTTACAGAAGTGGTGAAGGTTGGAATTTTGTCAATTATTAAGCCATACTTGTTAATGGGTTCGTTTATGATTACTCTGTTAATAGGTATTTATACAGTTAATTCTTTTTTAATTCCTTCCGATCAAATGGTAGTTACTCCAGTTTTATCGGAGAATGGTACTTATAAAATTGAAGATATGATGTCGCAATTTAACGAGAGTGATTTAACCGCTTTTGTTGATGAGGCTGAATTAGTAAATGCTGTAAATGAAAATTATTCGGGTGAAGCAGTTGAGTTTTTAATTGACGAAAATATCGACTACTCTACTTTAATTGAAGAGTGTAAATAGTTATGAATATGAAGAATATATTTGTTGTTGGATTACTTTTTATTTTTACATCGGTTCTGTTTGGTCAGCAAAGTGAAAATAAAGTTGAGCAGATAAATGCTCAGAAAATTGCTTTTTTTACCGAGAAATTGAGCCTTACTGCTAAAGAAGCTCAGCAATTTTGGCCGGTGTACAACGATTACTGGTTGCGTAAAAATAAATTGATTGAAGATCGTAAAAACTTAATGAATTATTGTTCCGATAATATTAGTAATCTGTCGGAAAAGGAGATTGAAGAAATTGCCGATAAATATACTCGTTTTTATACTGAAGAGGCTAATTTACTAGTTAAGTATAACGATAAATTTAAGAGTGTTTTGCCTGTAAAAAAAGTTATGAAACTTTATATTGCAGATAATCAATTTAAAGTCTATTTGCTTCAGCAAATACGAAACGCAAATAAGAAATAATTCAATATTATTTTATTATAGAAAAAGAGCTAGTGTTAATGTTAGCTCTTTTTTTATAATCTTTTGTCGTCTATTTTTATAAATACACTTTACAATAAAGAATACAAAAAGGGGCTTTTTTGAAAAGCCCCTTTTTGTATTTAGAAATTATATTCTTTAATGAATTGTGTCGATTTCTCGATTTCGGTATACATTACCTTATCGTCGTTAACAAATTCAACTTTTTCGCGGAATGCAGCTATGTATTTTTCTAGAATGTCTGACGATTTAAGAGGTCTTCTGAACTCAATAGCTTGAGTAGCTGTAAACATTTCGATACCTAATAAACGCTCAACATTTTTAGCAACTCTTAATGCTTTTGTAGCACCATTAGCACCCATACTTACGTGGTCTTCTTGCTCGTTTGACGACGAAATACTGTCGATTGACGAAGGAGTACAAAGTTGTTTGTTTTGGCTAACAATAGCGGCTGCCGAGTATTGAGGAATCATAAAACCTGAGTTTAATCCTGGGTTTGCAACAAGGAAAGCAGGTAATTTTCTTTCGCCAGCAATTAAACGATAAACACGACGCTCCGAGATATTTCCTAATTCGGCCATAGCTATACTTAAGAAATCGTAAGCAAGAGCTAAGTGCTGTCCGTGGAAGTTTCCGCCCGAAAGAACTAGATCTTCGTCTGGGAAAACTGTTGGGTTGTCGGTAACAGAGTTAATTTCGATAATAACTTTGTTTGTAACATACTCAATAGCATCTTTCGACGCGCCATGAACCTGAGGCATGCATCTGAAAGAATAAGGATCTTGAACGTGAACCTTTTTCTGCTCAATTAATTCGCTACCAGCAAGCAAATCTCTTACAGCTTGAGCTGTGTCAATTTGTCCTTGGTGAGGGCGGATAGTGTGAAGGCTTGGGTAAAAAGGCTCTTTACGGCCGTCGTATCCTTCTAATGAAAGAGCTCCTGTAATATCAGCAATTTTAACAATTCTTTCGGCTCTTAAAATTAAATCAACACCGTGCGAGCTCATAAACTGAGTTCCGTTTAATAGTGCTAATCCCTCTTTCGATTGAAGAGTTATAGGTTCCCATCCGAATTTAGCAAGTATTTCGGCACCAGTAAATCTTTCGCCTTTGTAGTTTACTTCTCCTAATCCTAATAATGGAAGGAAAAGGTGTGCTAAAGGAGCTAAATCGCCTGATGCACCTAGTGATCCAAGTTCGTATACAACTGGATAAATACCCTCGTTAAAGAAATCGACAATACGTTGTACTGTGATTAGTTGAACTCCAGAATTACCTAACGAAATAGCATGAGCTTTTAAGAATAACATTAGTCTTACAATCTCTTGCGATACTTCGTCGCCTGTACCACATGCGTGAGACATTACTAGGTTTTTCTGCAATTGCGAAAGATCTTCAACAGAGATTGATATGTTGCAAAGTGATCCAAAACCAGTAGTGATACCATAAATTGGCTCTTTTTGGTTTGCTGTTTTTTGATCTAAATAATCTCTACACTTTTGAATAAGTGCTTTCGATTCTTCCGATAATTCTAACTTAAGATCTTTATTACTATGTATTTCTCTTAAATCGCTAAGAGTAATTTTTTTTGTTGATATAATATGTTTATGCATTTTTTGAAATATTAAAATGTTTATAAAATAATTTATAAGTTTTTATTAAAACCTATTTGCTTCAGGGAAATCTTATGTCGCTTACACCAATGTGTAGCGGACGTCGAGAGAGTCTTAAAAGGTTCATATTTTATTTTAGTGTTTCAATAAGTTGGTCAATATTAACTATTTTTTGATCGCCAGTAGACATATCTTTTAAGCTTATTGTATTATCGGCAATTTCTTGTTCGCCAACAAGTGCAACAAATTGTATGTTTTTTTTGTCGGCGTAGCCCATCTGTTTTTTCATTTTGTCGTTTGATGGGTAAATCTCGGTGTTTATTCCATTTTTGCGAATAGCCTCGGCAAGTTTTAAACAGTGTTCTTCTTCTTTTTCGCCGAAGTTAATAAATAACAGTTTTGTTGTGTCAAGAGCTTTTTCTGGGAAAGCTTCAAGTTGTTGCAG
>JAFGOQ010000071.1 GCA_016926405.1 Bacteroidales bacterium | reverse complement strand
TTGTTATTGTATGATTGTATAGACAGAACACCCCTTGTCTGATACAGATGAATAAAATTATTTTTCTCTCCTATTCAAATTCAATGCCATTAACACATCCAATCGCTCAATTTTGTATCCACTCTCTTTTAGATTTTCTATTAATTTGTCTAAAATAAAAAGGATGTTAGGAGTAGTGTCGTGCAAAAGAATAACTGCACCTGGGTGAACTTGTCGCAAAACTCTCTTTAATACTATCTGTGAATCTTTAATTGTTGTATCCAACGATCGTACCGACCAACCAACAGATTGCATTCCTGTTCGTTTTATTGCTCGTGCAATATTTGGATTTGTAACACCAAATGGTGGGCGAAAAATCTTGCAATCTTTTCCAGTAATATTTTTTAAAATTGCATTTGTATGTTCAATTTCATCAACAATTTTGTTAGTAGAGTAAAAACCCGAATAATTTGAATGAGAGAACGAGTGATTACCTATTAATTGCCCATTTTTACACGCTTTTTCGATAATTTCAGGTGATGATTCAGCCTGATCGCCAACAACAAAAAAAGTTGCTTTAACATTATGTTTATCTAAAATGTCGATTATAGAATTTGTGTTGTCTGTAGGGCCATCGTCAAAAGTTATTGATACAACTTTTAACTTAGTTTTAGACTTACAGAACGATTTAGTGTAAAAATTAAACCCTATAAAAGCCGATCCATAAGCTAAAATTGACGAAAAGAAAAGAATGAAAAATATTAAGGTTATTATTGAAAAACTAAATACAACACTATAAACTAGAATAAGAATAAAAACAATAATTGCTGCTATAACTGTATTTCTGTATGTTAACATTCCGACATTAAAATAATTGAGTGATTAACGTTATGAAACTGATTGTAAATTAAAACTCTTTTAACCTTATTCAAAGGTTTTTTAATAATTATTTCAGATGGAATTTCCTTAAATTTAAGAATATTGGCAGCCATCCATGTAGCAAAAGCCGACGAAGTATCGTACTCACCACAAAGATTTTTATACATTCCTAGTCCCGAATGTTCAAATATTTTTTCGTTAATCATTCTATAAATACCGTCGTATTCAATATCTCCATTAAAACCAGATATAACAAAATCGATATCTTGCGGAGTAAGATTATGCTCTTGCAAAAACGAAGTTATTTTAGCGGCTATTTCTAATGTATCAACAGGTTTATAAAACATACTTACACCATCAATTTTACAGTACGATGTTTCTGTTTTAGAATCCGAAACAACTGCAAAAGCAGCTCCTTCGCCACATAAAGCACCAATAGTTTTGCTATTAAGTATATTACTACTTTGTTCTGCTTCATTCTTTAAATGGCCAATTTTAGCACGAATATAATAAGACTCTTCTGTAATTTCGTCGACACCTCCAACAAGAACATTTTTTGCTGTTCCTTCGGTAATCATCATCATTGAATCTAACAATGCTGTCTCAAACGAAAAAGTTCGATGAACATAAGCCATATTGTAATTATTACAACCTATTGCCAAAGCAATTTGTCCACCAATTGTATTGTGTGTTGACTGAATAAACGACGATGGATTAAGCAGTGTTTCGTCATTGTCAATCATGGTTTGTAAAAACTTTTCGGTATCGGCCTGACAGCCTAACCCTGTTCCTGTGTTTATTGCATCAGGTATTTCAATGTTTGCCTGTTTTAATGCCATAAAGCCCGAAGCAACACCCATACGAACAATTTTACTCATTCGACGAAGAGCTTTAGGATCAATATACTCCTTGTAAACAGGAGGAATTATCTCTAAATATTTTTGATTATAATCGATAATATTTTTTAAAAACGAATCGGCACTAAATGTCTCTTGCGGAGATATTGCACCAAGTCCATTTATATATACGCTGTTTATCATTGTTTTTGTGTTTCCGTAGAGAAAAGAAAAGCCTTATCTCTAAATATCAATTATTTTATGTGCTCTTCAGTTTTATATTTTTGAAATAATCAAAGTTGAATTATTACCGCCAAAACCAAACGAATTTGAGAGTACATTTTTTATCTCTCTGTTGGTAATAATATCTGTTTCGGGTCTAATCCCAATCTCTTCGATAGTGTTAACAAAGTTTAGATTTGGGAATATTGTGTTATGCTTAATTGCCAAAGCGCCAAAAATTGTCTCTATGCTTCCCGCCGCACCAAGTGTGTGGCCAGTATATCCTTTGGTTGAACTAAACGGAGGGATATTTTCACCAAATACTCGTTTCATAGCTATTCCTTCAGATAGATCGTTGTTTCCTGTTCCTGTACCGTGAACATTTATGTACGAGATATCATCTTTATTAAGACCACTTAGCTTAAGTGCTTTTGTCATTGCAAGGAAAGCTCCTTCACCTGTAGGCGACGATGCTGTTTGATGAAATGCATCGTTAGCATTTGCATAACCCTTTAACTCGCAAATTGCCGTTTTACCCTCTTTTTCAATAATATCATCGGCTTCAAGAACAACGTATCCTGCTCCTTCGCCTAAGTTTAAACCCGATCGGGTTTCGTCAAAAGGACGACAGTGTTCTCTATCTAAAATCATTAATGTATTAAAACCATTAAGAGTGAATTTAGATAAAGAGTCTACTCCGCCAGCAATTACACGATCTAAAATACCCAGTTTTATTAATCGGGCACCAAACATTATAGTGTTAATAGACGACGAACAAGCTGTACTAATTGTTGAAGTAAAATCTTTTATGCCAAGTAAATCGGCAACCTTCTCGGTATGATCGCCACAATGGTGCGAATCGATATATTTGTTTTGTGTGTCGTTAGTAAGGAAATCGGAATAATAAAGTTCGCTTCTATCCATTCCCCCAACAGTACTGGCCGACAAAAATCCAGTACGATATTTATTAATATCGGAAATACCGGCATTATCAACAGCCTCTTTAGCAGCAAGCATTGCAAGAAGGCTGGTTCGAGAATAAGCTTCGTGCTGTGGAATATTAAGCATGTCCTTTAACTCGGAAAGTGTAAGAGGAATCTCACCAAAGACAAAATCGTCTTTATGAACCGATTGTAGATTCTTACTCTTTTTAATTCCACTTCGTTTATTAAGTAAAGAATCTAATGTCTCTTCAATATTCATCCCGATTGACGAGATGGTTCCTAGTCCTGTAATAAGAACTCTTCTTTGCATAAAATCTTATTCATTAAATTGTAATGAGGGTGTCCAAAAACTACATTATATTGTCATCCTGAGCGTAGTCGAAGGATTGTTTTCTTGAAGACACAACGTTTCGACTCCGCTCAACGTGACATTTTAATTTTTATAATTGTTTTTGGACACCCTCACATAAATATTATTGTTATTAATTACTTCTTATTGGCAATAATAAAATCAGCCAATGTAGTAACCGACACAAAAATCTTTTTACCCTCTTTTGGATCTTCTACTTTAATACCATACTCTTTCTCTAAAAGAACAATTAGCTCAAGTGCATCAATTGAATCAAGACCAAGGCCATCGCCAAAAAGAGGCTCGTCGTTACCAATATCACTTGGCTCAATATCTTCAAGGTTAAGTTGCTCAATAATTTGAAGTTTTAGCTGTTCTATTAATTCTTGCTTTTCCATATTTCTATTTTTTATATAATTTATTTATTTCTTCGTTATTATGGTTTGCAACCTTATTGCAACACTCTTTTTCAACTAGGTAAACAAAAGCTTCATACTTATCGTTTGAGTAATCTACCCAACCTGCAATACAACAATCTGTTTTCTGATTACAAAAAAGCGAATGTACGTAATTACTAATAAAATTACTATCAAAATTTTTATTGATAAAAAAAGCGTTCTCGCCTTTAAGGTTATGACGAATTGATATTTCGCCAATCATAATATTGGGCAAAGTGTATACAAATATTGCTGGGCTTGGTATTTCATCTTCTTTATCAACCGTATCCTGAAAATTTTGATCGGTAACAAGTGTCGATTTAGAGTTTGATAATACAATGCTAAATTTATCGGGTGACACCTCTTTATTAAAGTCTTTTAAAAGCATTTCTGTAGCCATAAAGCCAAGTTTGCTAATGTCGTCCATTTTAAAAAACTTAGAATAGCCAGGTTTTTCCGATCGGTAAAACTCCTTTATAAAAGGGTTGAGTTTATCTTCGTTAGACGAGAAATACTCTACACCATCAACAAAGACTTTTCCGTTCTTTATACTACAATATTTAGTTATCGATAAATTCATTCTCTTATTTAGTTTTTTCGATTAACAAAGCGGCATTACATCCACCAAAACCCGAAGCCATTTTTAATGCTTTTGTTATCTCTTTTGATGTTGTTTGTTTTATAACCGAAATATTTTGTGTTACTCCGTGAGTGTTATATCCTAATGTAGGAAACATAATGTTTTGTCGCATTGAGTGCGACAAGGCAATAGTTTCTATAACACCTGCAGCACCAAGAGTGTGTCCCCAAAAACCTTTAAGGCTGTTAACAGGGGCGTTTGTCATTTCGCAACGTGTAATTGCTATAGATTCCATTTCGTCGTTATATGGCGTTGCTGTGCCGTGTGCCGATATATGATCAATTTCTGATGGATTACAATTTGCCTGTTGTAATGTTTTATTGATAGCAATTACCGATCCCTCGGCAGTGCGCGATGGCCCCGAAATATGGTTTGCATCGTTAGCCGATGAACCACCACAATATTTTATTTTAGCATCAGATATTTTTGATTCGTCGCATGTTAAGATAAGCGTTCCACAAGCCTCGCCAAGAGTAAGTCCAACACGTTCGCTGTCGAAAGGTTTGCATGGCTCGTAGGCAACCGATTTAAACGAATGAAAACCGCTAATAACAAATTTTGAAACAATATCTACACCAATAACAACTGCATTGTCGTATTGTCCTGATTGTATTAATTCCGATGCAATATTTATTGCAACAACACCAGAAATACAAGCATTTGAAATAGTAATAGGAGTGTTTTTATTCTCGAAATACGTTGAAACAGCTTCAGACATAGCCCAAAGTTCAAGGCGTTCATTTGGAAAGGTTGAGCTTTTTGATTTATCTAAGAGATCAATATTTCCCTTTGTGGTGGAGAAAACAAAAATAGTATTTTCGCTTTTTACATCTACCGACGATTTTTTTAATGCCTCTAAAACAGATAGTATACAAAGTTTCTCGGCGTATGTATATTGTTTATTCAAATTATTATCGGCAGAAAGTTCACCAAAAATTTCCTTATTAATTAACGATATAGGAAAACTTTCGTGGTAAATACTTTCGTCGTTAAGCATAGTTATACCACCATCACCTGCTTTTAACCTTTCAATATTTTGATTGGTAGTAAATCCAAGCGACGATATTATATTATCTGATTCAAAGTAAACGTTTCTCATTTTTGTTTTTTATTGTTTTGGCGTAGACAAGGCTTGCTTATCAATATATTATAAAATACCTACGCTTTTCTTCCAGTCGGTAAAAAAGGTTGGTGGATAAAGTAGCAATTCGCGCTGAAGGTTAACAAAAACCTGAATAGTGCGCGCTGTAACAGCTACTTTATTATCAGACTTTTTATATATTTTATAATTGAGAATAATTTTTGCCGAATCGCAATTTTCGTATGAGGTTTCTACAATAAGGGTTTCGCCATACTCAACAAGATTCTTATAGTCAATATCAACCTTAACAAGAGGTGTCATTGTGCCGTTGGCAAACATGTCTAAATATCCAATACCAAACTTCTTACCAAACGACTCACGGCCATCTTCTAAATATTTAACATAGTTACCATGCCAAACAATACCCATTGAATCAACCTCGCTAAAGCGAACAATTATCTCTTTTCTGTCTGTTAAAATCACCTCAATATAAATTATGAAATACTACGATTATATTTGTTGTAAAGATAGGTTATAGCTACTGAAATACCGAAAAAAAGTATCAACAAGCCAATATATGGTGCTATACCATATATATCGCTATCGCGAAGGAAAATATCGTAAAAGCCATTCAGAGCCCAATTCATAGGCGACATTACACTTATTTTACGCATTATTTCGGGCATAATAAATGTTGGAACCCATATTCCCCCCAGTGCCGCAAGTATTACAGTTGATACTGCTCCAAATATTGAAGCCTGCTCGTGTGTTGTTGCAATAGTTCCTATTAATACACCAAAACCCACTGCTGCCAATGCTGCTGCGGCAACAATTGCAAAAAGCGCTATAAAGTTTGATCCTAACACTAGCGAAGGAAGACCAAAAAGAGGAAGAACAAAAACACCTATGCTTATCATTAAGGCGGCTTGAATTAGCCCTATAAAAAAGTAGATTGATATTTTTCCGAGCAGAACAGCCGAATACGATCCGGGCATTGTCTTTAATCGTAAAACGCTACCACTTTCGCGCTCTTTAATAATATTTCCTGCAAGAGGAATTACAATAAAAAACATTGCAAAGAGAGTCCAAGCAGGAACATTATGTTGTACGCTGTTTGGTATTATACGGCTATCTTCGTTGGTTGCATATTTCTCTGAGAATGTAATTAGACTGCCGAAGTTTTCGGGCTCTTTAACATCAATCTCTAAATGCTCTTTAAATATCTTTCCATATATTTTGAAAGCCAGTTGCGACTCTATTTTAGAAGTAAACTGCATTAAAGCACTTTGAATTGATGTCTTAAAAGAACTTTTTGTGATAGGATCGAAAAGTATTTGAATATCGAGCTTTTCCGATTTTACAGTTGAGTCTATTGGAATATATTCGGCCAAATCGGGTATCTGCGAAGCAATTTGTTTTGTAACGTTGTTTCTTATGCAACTAGTAGCATCGGCTGGAATAACAATTGCCATTTGATATTTTCCGTTGGCAACCAGGCTGTATGCTTGTTTAGCTGTTACTTGCTTATCTGAAATAGAGTCGGTGATATCGAAAAAATCGGCTTCGTCGAGACCTTTTTCTATTGCCTGACCAAGTTCACCAGCATCGTTATTAACAAGAATAATATCAATTTTATTCTCTTCTAAAGCCTTAAATGTGTTGTCTTGCAGAAGCGTCATAATAAGAATTAGCGCCATTGGCATAATAAAAAGTATGGCCAATCCTGCTATATCGCGAAGCATTAAAATAGCCTCTTTTCGGAGTGATGCAAAGAATTTTAGAATCATAATTAGTCTCTTAATTGACGTCCTGTGTGTTTAATAAAAATATCTTCGAGCGATTCGCAATCGGTATGACTACTTATAAGCTGCTGTGGACTTCCTGTTGCAATAATATTTCCTTTGTCAATAATACCAATCTTTGTACATAAACCTTGAGCCTCTTCCATATGATGCGAAGTGTATACAATGGTTGTATTTTCGGAATTAAGCTTACGCAGAAAATCAATAATAACCAATCGCGACTGAACATCGATACCCACTGTTGGTTCATCGAGAAAAAGAATGTCGGGATTATGAAGAGTACCGGCAAGCAGATTTATTCGGCGTTTCATTCCGCCAGAAAAAGTCTCAACACGCTTGTCGCGTTTGTTTATAAGTCCAAACTCTTCTAAGTAAAAGTCAATCTTTTCGCGAAGCTCTTTTCCTTTTAAACCATACATATTTCCAAAGAACCTAAGGTTTTCGCGAGCGGTAAGCTTTGGGTAAAGGGTAATATCTTGTGGTACAACACCAACAATTTTTCGAATTTTATTTACCTCTACAGCCATATCGTGCTTATCGATAATTATCTTCCCCGATGTTGGCGAAAGCAACGAACAGAGCATAGAAATTGTTGTGGTTTTGCCTGCTCCATTAGGGCCAAGCAGACCAAATATTTCGCCTTTCTCAATATCTAACGACAAATCTTTAACAGCAAAAGTGTCGGAATTAGGATAAATCTTACAAAGCTCTTTTACCGAAATATATGGTTGTGTAGTCATAACTATTAAAGTTTAATAGTGTTAAGTTTCTTAAAGAAGGCCTCCTCTTTGTCGGCAATAGTCATCAGTTTCTCCGAAATCATCTGATAGCCTTCGCCAGGGTTTTCTCTGTTTTTTACAATGCGCGCTGTTGTAGCGGCAAAATCGCGCCACATATCGCCAATTTCGGTCATCTCTTTCGACATATCGTTAAGCCACTCTTGGTTAAGATATTTTGATGCCTCTTGCAAAAAAGCTGCATACATAAACCTAAAGCCTGCACCACCTGTGCCTATCTCTTCTTGAGCACGAACAATTTGTCCAGCAAAAAGAGAAGCTTTGCGCAGACTCATTTTTTTAGGATAATTGGCAACCTGTTTAGCCATAAAACGGATTCCTTTAACACCAAACATACCTATAGGAATTGTAAGCATTTGGTTGCAAGTTTTTTTAATGCCGTCGACAATAGCTTTATTTATATTTAATTCCGAAGGGATACTTTTTATATAGTACATATGACCCTTTGGCGAGAAAAGTCCCTTAGCAAAACGAACTTTCATAAGCTCTTTGTGGGTAAGTTTTTCTAGCCCTTCCATTACTGGGTCGCTAATAATATATTCGCCATTATTACGCTCACAAACAACAATATTATGTGCATTAAAATGAAAACGATAAGGAGCAGGAAAATAGCTCAGATGATAAACTCCTACTAACATTCCAACAGGAATATTTCTATTTAGTTTTTCGTCTAAAGCCTGCATTGCCTTGTTTGGATTACGGAATTTCTTTCGTTCGAACTTTATTCCCAATTGCTTCGAGGCTCGTTTAAATATAAAACCAGGAAGAGGCCGAAAACTTGTAACAGGAATTCCGTCAACCTTTACAAAAGGCATGTGCGAGAAAAACAGACCTGCGCCAATACCAAAAACCATTGGTTCGCTTAGTTCAATGCCATGATGGCGTAATAAGTTTGAAACGACACCGTTTTCGCAGTGGGCCGATTGTTTATGATTAAATGTTGTTGTCATTTATAATGATAGTTTCAGAAAGGTAACAAAGATATAATTTATGCTTCTGTATACAATTATTGTATTGCTATTAAATGGCATATAATTTATTGTACTAGCTATAAATTGTAACACCATTGTATCATTACCTTAATATTTGTGTAACACTAAAGGTTGATTTTTGTGTCGAAAAGAAATTATTAATTAACCTTTACTTTATTAAAATGAGAAAATTTTTAGTGTTTGCATTATTTGTAGCCTTATTAAGCGCTTGTAACAATAGTGTAGAAGAGAAGAATGTTGACAACGACAACAATTATGTTTCTGTTAATGGAGCAGGAGCAACTTTCCCAATGCCTTTTTACCGAATGATTTTTAAGAAGTACACTAACCAAACAGGTAACCTAGTTATTTATGGAGGAATAGGTTCTGGTGGTGGCATTAGAAGTATTAAAGATAGAATTGTTGATTTTGGTGCTACAGATGCTTTCTTAACCGAGAGTAAGATGAAAGATTTACCTGCCGAAATAGTTCATATTCCTACATGTTTGGGTGCTGTTGTTATTGCTTACAACTTACCAGGAGTAAAAGATATTAAGCTTACTCCCGATTTAATTGCCGATATATTTACTGGTAGAATTAAAAAATGGAACCACCCTAAGATTAAAGAAAATAACAACAGTGCTAATTTACCCGACACCGATATTATTGTGGTACATAGAGCCGATGGTAGTGGAACAACACACATTTTTAGCGATTTTATGACTAAAACAAGTTCTGTTTGGGCTAGCGAAATGGGAACAGGTAAGTCGTTAAAATGGAAAATAGGTATTGGCTCTAATGGTAATCCAGGAGTATCAAGAACAATTAAAGCTACTAAAGGAGCCATTGGTTATATAGGTTCGGAATATGCATTTGAACAAGATGTTCAATCGGCTCTTGTTATGAATAAATCGGGTAAATACATAAAACCTTCAATATCGTCTATTACTGCTGCTGCTAAAGGCAATATTCCCGACAACACGTGTGTTATGCTTACCAACTCGGCCGACGAAAACTCTTATCCAATAAGTGGTTTTACTTGGTTAATTATTTATAAAGAACAGTCGTACGATTACAGAAGCCTAGAGCAGGCAGAGCAAACAGTAAAACTTCTTAACTGGATTATTGATAATGATGCTCAGCAAATGGCTTCAAAAGTACATTATGCACCTCTGCCAAAACAAGCTGTAGAAAAAGCTCGAAACATTCTTAAAACAATTACATATAACGGAAAAGTAATTTTAAACTAAGATTGAAATAGAAATAAACATTGCTAATTACAGCTTCGGTAACCATATTTATTTAAAACGATAGTATCTTTTTTATTAATGAATGTTTACAGTTTTTGTTTTTCTAATGTGGAAAATTAAAACTCCTCATGAGAAAATTGAAACTCCTCATGAGAAATTTAAAACTCCTCATGAGAAAATTAAAACTTCTCATGAGGAGTTTAACAACAGATGCTTACATTTTATATAACTTATAATTATAAGACAAAAGAGTTCTGGTTTCAGTTTGTTATTTTTTTATGATATATCTCACAATAACAACAAACT
Organism: Bacteroidales bacterium; assembly: GCA_016926405.1. Lineage (GTDB taxonomy): Bacteria > Bacteroidota > Bacteroidia > Bacteroidales > UBA6680 > UBA6680. The sequence goes on along the minus strand of JAFGOQ010000071.1, from coordinate 12,283 downwards.
AAAAATGTAACATTTTTGTAGCATCTCCTTAACTTTATTGTAACATTAATGGTACATTTTTGTATCGTAGAAAATAAATAAACACATCCTATAAATTTAAAAATGAAAAAAAAATGAAAAACTTATTACTTATTGTTTCTGCCTTTCTTCTAATTACAAGCTCAGCACTGGCACAAGAGAGTGATGAATTTAAACCATCGGGAAAAATTAATGCCCGAGTATTTGCCAACTATCACAATACTATTACCGATGGTAAGGGTGTTTCGTCGTTTGAATTAACAAGAGCTTATTTGGGTTATAGCTATAACTTTAGCAAAAACTTCTCAGGCGAGGTACTTTTTGATGCTGGTAATCCAAAAGATGGTGGCGATTTCCAAATGTCGGTATTTGTTAAGAATGCTTACTTAAAGTACAAATTAAACGGCTTTACAGTTAAGTTTGGTGTTATTGGCTTAAGCCAGTTTAGTGCTGCCGAAAGCAACTGGGGTTACCGATACGTTGCTAAATCGTTTCAAGATAGTTACAAATTTGGTCATAGTGCCGATCTTGGAATTTATGCCGATTATAAATTCTCTTCGTTAATTAGTGCCGATTTTTCAATCACCAACGGCGAAGGATACAAAAAACTACAAGGCGACGATGTTGTTAAAGGATCGTTGGGAGTATCGTTTACACCATCAAAAGAGTGGATTATTAGATTGTATGCCGACCGCATGGAAGATAAAGAAGCACAAACAACAATCTCTACTATGGTTGGTTACAACGGTACAAAGATTAGAGTAGGTGGCGAATATAACTATCAACTTAACCACAGTATGAAAGCCGATCAGGATTACTCTGGATTCTCAACTTTTATTACTTACAAAGCTAGTAGTAAGTTTAGTATTTATGCTCGCTACGACAACCTTGTATCAGACAAAATAGGTGCTGCAACAACAGGCTGGAACGATGCTAAAGATGGTCAGTTAGTAATAGCAGGTTTACAGTATGCACCAGTAAAAGGTGTAAAGATTTCGCCAAACGTACAGGCATGGAGTCCTGCTGCCGATGGAGCAAAATCGGTTACAACAGTATTTCTTCATTGCGAACTTAAATTCTAAAAATAATTATTACTTACTATACAAGGCATATTTTGTATAGACAACCAAAACAAATACCAATAAAAACATGAAACGAATTTTATTATTATCAGTAATTATAGCAATGTTTGCCGCTTGTAATAGCGGAACAAACAATAGCAAAAAGAGCGACGACAAAAAATCGGTTGCCATTACAGCTGCTGGTGCAACATTTCCTCTTCCTTTTTATAATATGATTTTTAAGAAGTACAGTTCCGAGTCGGGTACACTAGTTACCTACGGTGGAATAGGCTCGGGTGGGGGTATTCGCAGTTTAAAAGATAGATTAGTTGATTTTGGTGCTACCGATGCTTTCTTAAGCGAGAGCAAGATGAAAGATCTACCTGCCGAAATAGTTCATATTCCTACTTGTCTTGGAGCTGTTGTTATTGCTTATAATCTTCCTGGTTACGACGGAATAAAACTTACTCCCGATTTATTAGCTGGAATTTTTATGGGCGAAATAACTAAATGGAACGATGCTAAAATTCAAGCCAATAATAAAGATTTAATAATGCCTAATAAGCAAATTACAGTTGTTTATCGTTCGGATGGCAGTGGAACAACAAACATTTTTAGCGATTACATGTCAAAAATTAGCACCGAATGGGCTAGCGAAATAGGAGTAGGTAAATCGTTGAATTGGAAAACAGGCATTGGAGCCAAAGGTAATCCAGGTGTTGCCGGAACAATTCAAGCAACAGAAGGTTCGGTTGGTTATGTAGGGTCTGAATATGCTTTCGAACAAAATATTCAAACAGCATTATTAAAGAATGCAGCAGGAAATTACATTAAGCCATCAATACAATCTATAAGCGCATCGGCTCAGGGCGATCTACCTGCCAATACATGTATTATGCTAACAAACTCGTCGGCTGTTGATGCTTATCCTATTAGTGGATTTACTTGGTTAATTCTTTACAAAGAGCAAAATTACAACAACCGTTCGTTTGCTCAAGCCGAGGCTACATTGAAATTGTTAGATTGGGTTGTAAGCAATGAAGCACAATCGTCGGCATCGAAAGTTAACTATGCTCCACTACCCGAAAAGGCTGTTAAACAAGCAAAAGAGATTCTTCGTTCGGTTACATTCAATGGAGAAGTAATTCTTAAATAAAAGAGAAAACTAATCGCAAGAAAATAAAATTCATAGTGAAATGTTTCTAGGTTTTAATTCAACAAAAGAGAGTTTATAGATGAAGAGCGATAAAATATTTAAATATCTTCTTTTTAGCGCTTCGTTTCTTGTGATAATAGTTGCAGCAGGTATGGTATTCACTCTTTCTAGTGGAGCCATACCGGCTTTTAAAGAGTTTGGTTTAAAATTTATTATATCAAACCAATGGAATCCAACTGAAGGGCGCGAGAGTTACGGCGCATTGCCATTTATTGCAGGAACAGTAATAACATCGGTAATTGCTTTATTACTATGTATTCCTCTTGCTTTTTCAACATCGCTTTTTATTGCCGAGTATTTTTATAAGAAAAGAGTAGCAATGTTTTTAAGCACTATGGTTGACCTTTTAGCCGGAATACCATCTATTGTATACGGATTATGGGGCTTTTATGTGTTACGTCCGTTTATTGTTGAATTAGGATTAAGCCCTCAAGGTTACGGAATATTCACAGCGTCGTTAATATTGGCAATAATGATTATTCCTTATGCAACATCGTTAAGTTCAGAGATTATTTCGATGGTGCCAAACGATCTTAAAGAGGCTGCTTATGCTATGGGAGCAACTCGCTTGGAGGTTATCTTTAATGTAATTCTTCCTAATGCTCGATCGGGAATATTTGCCAGTTTTATTTTAGCTTTTGGTCGTGCTTTAGGCGAAACTATGGCTGTTACAATGTTGATAGGTAATTCAAATATAGTCCCCACCGGACTTTTTCAAACAGGAAATACTATGGCCAGTGTAATAGCAAATCAGTTTGGCGAGGCCGATGGGTTAAAGCTAAGTTCCCTTATAGCAATAGGATTAATACTTTTTGTAATCACAGGTTTAATAAATGCTATTGGTAAACTTATTATTAAAAAACTTGCTTAAGTTATGAGTAGCGCAACTATACAATATAATACCCGATCGGACTACCGAAAGAGAAAAAACAGACTCTTTTATTGGTTGGTTATAGCTATGTCGGCAATAACTGTTTCGCCAATTTTATTAATTGTTTATAAACTTATTATACAAGGTTACAAACAGATTAACTGGAGCTTTTTTACTAAAGTAGCACCCAATACACTTGAGGCAATGACTGCTAATGCCCAAGGCGAAGTTATTCCTGGTGGTATTCTAAATGGTATTACCGGAACATTTCTAATTGTTGTAATGGCAGCAATAATTGCTATACCTGTTGGAATAATGATAGGATTGTTCTTATATGAAAATCAAGGAAAACGATTTGCCTCTATTGTACGCGATATATCAGACATTCTACAAGGTGTACCATCTATTGTATTAGGATTAATAGCATATATGTGGGTTGTAAAGCCTGTTACTCACGGATTCTCGGCTTTAGCTGGTAGTGTTGCATTGGCAATAATGATGCTGCCACTTATTATTCGCTCTACCGAAGAGACAATGAAAATGATTCCAACATCGCTAAAAGAGGCAGGACTTGCATTAGGTGTTCCTTATTACAAAGTTATTCTACGGGTATTAATACCTACCGGATTTAGTGGTTTATCGACAGGAATTCTGTTGGCTATATCGCGTATTATTGGCGAAACAGCGCCACTTATGCTTACAACATTAGGTAGTTCTGCTGTTAATTGGGATGTAACAAAACCAACAAGTGCCATCCCTCTTTTGGTATGGGAATTTTACAACGACCCAAATATGGCCAACCTTATATGGAGCTCGTCGTTGTTCTTAATGGGTTTTGTGTTAGTGTTAAATATTATTTCAAAAAGAATTGCTGCAAAGCAAAACAGATAAACAATGAACGAAAATATTGATCGTGTCGATAATCCAATTATCAAAATAGAGAATCTCTCTATTGCTTACGACAAAGATAAATTTGCCGTAAAGGATATTAATGTCGAGATTGAGAAGAATGCTGTTACAGCTATTATGGGGCCATCAGGTTGTGGTAAGAGTACCCTTTTGCGAGCCATTAATAGAATGCACGAACTTTATCCGCAGATAGAAACTAAAGGCGATATTCTTCTGAAAGACGAAAACATTATGGATATGTCAACCATTATGCTTCGCCGCAAAATCGGGATGGTTTTTCAACGACCAAATCCTTTTCCTACAATGAGCATCTACGATAATGTTATTGCCGGATATAAACTTAATGGCATTAAACTTAAGAAGAACGATCGTGACCAGATTGTAGAAGAATCGCTTATTAGTGTGGCATTGTGGGACGAGGTTAAAGATACTCTTTTTAAAAAAGGTAGTTTCCTTTCGGGCGGACAGCAACAAAGGCTTTGTATAGCACGTACCATTGCCTACAAACCCGATGTAATATTATTAGACGAACCAACTTCGGCTCTCGATCCAATTGCTACTGCCAGAGTTGAAGATCTTTTAGTAAAACTTAAAAAAGATTACACTATAGTTTTGGTAACTCATAATATGTCGCAAGCAGCACGTATATCAGACAAATCGATGTTTATGTACATGGGTAATTTAATAGAATATGGTAATACAATGAAAATGTTTACAAACCCACGTAATCCAAAAACAGAACAATATCTAACAGGTAAATTTGGGTAAATACATTAATCTTTAACTACTTTTAATTACTTAATAACTAAAACCATGCATAATAAAGACGCCGCAATAAATGATATCTTAGACAGCTTTACTAAATACTCGAACCTTGTATTGGCACAGTTAGATATTCTTGAGAAGATTGTTCAGGATAATGATTTAAAAGTTACAGATGAACTTTTAGACGAGATTAACAAAAACGAAATAGAACTAGACGACTACGAGGTTAAAATTAGCGAAAAGATTATTCATACAATTGTTTTGCATCATCCTGTTGCTTCTGAGTTACGCAAAATAATTGCCTGTTACAGAATTATTATAAACATTGAGCGTATAGGCGATTTAGTTATAAACATTGTTGATTACATTAAAAATCTTAAAGATCCTAAGGTTCTTAAAGCCCTTTCGGGCGTTCTGTTTAATATGGTTGTAACAAGCACAAGCATGGTTCAGAAGTCGTTAATGTCGTTTTTAAACAATGATAAAGAGTACGCCATTTGGACTATCAAAAACGACGATGTTATTGATCAAATGAACGAGAAGCTTCTTAAAAAAGGTGTTTCAAGTGCAAACTTACCCGACGAGTTACAAGAACAATTACTAAATCTAATTACCTTTAAAAGCATTATCTCGGGTATTGAACGAATTGCCGATCACGCAGCACACATTGCCGAAGCATCGATATATTCGCTCGAAGGAGAAGATATTAGACATAAAAAAGAGACTCTTTAAAAATGGACCAATTACAAAATCAGAAAAGAATACTTGTTGTAGATGACGAAGAATCGTTATGCGAAATATTGCAATTTAATTTAGAGGGCGAGGGTTTCAACGTAACCACAGCATACTCGGCCGAAGAGGCTTTAGAGATTCAACTCGATTCGTTCGACTTGTTTTTATTAGATGTAATGATGGGTAAAATGTCGGGGTTTAAACTTGCCGAACATATTCGCAAAAACCTAAAGATAACCACACCTATAATCTTTATTACTGCTAAAGACACCGAGAATGATCTTCTTACTGGTTTTAATCTTGGTGCCGACGATTATATTTCGAAGCCTTTTTCTATTAAAGAGCTTACCGCTAGGGTTAAGGCCATACTGCGCCGTACAGAAATTACATCGGTTGATAAAACTCCCAATAATATTATTACAGTTGATAATTTAACTGTCGATTTTAATCAGAAGCGAGTTACAATAGGCGATAAAATTGTTGATTTAACAAAGAAAGAATTTGAGATATTCAGTCTCTTTATTGAAAACCAAAACAGAATATTTAATCGCGAAGATATTCTTTTAAAAATATGGAGCGACGATGTAATTGTTACCGACAGAACAGTTGATGTAAACATTGCACGATTGCGCAAAAAGCTTGGCGACTACTCGTCTATTATTAAAAATAAACCAGGATACGGATATTATTTCAATCAAATAACGTAAAACAAAAAACTTATGTTAAGCCGATTTAGTTACAAACGAAGACTGTTTTTTTACTACTCTTCAATATTTTTTGTGATAGCTATACTTTTTATTGCTTTTCAATACAATCGCGAAAAACACTATCGTGTATCGCAGTTAGAGAATACTCTTAATAGCATAACTGTAATTAGTAACAATTACATTATTCACAACAAAATTACCGAAACCAAAGCTTTTCAAACGCTCGATTCTTTGGTAAGTATATTTCCTTCGTCTACCATTAGATTAACAGTAATACAAAACGATGGTACTGTTTTATACGACAGCGAGGCCAACTGGCATACTATGGAAAATCATGCTAATCGCCCTGAAATACAAAAAGCAAAATATTCCGACTTTGGTAAGTCTATACGTAAATCGGCAACTACAGGATTAAGCTTTTACTATTACGCCAAAGATTATGGCTCGTATTACATTCGCACAGCCATTGTTTACGATGTATCTATTAAGAATTTTTTAAAGGCAGAGCGATTGTTTTTGCTGTTTATTATTGGAATAATTATTATAGCCCTTATTGCTCTGTTTTTAATTACCGAACGATTAGGTCAGGCAATTGTGGCACTTAAAGATTTTGTTGTTAAGCTTCGATTAGGAAAAGAGTACGACAATATTCCTAAATTACCTAATAACGAGCTTGGAACAATTGGCGAGCAGATAATTAAAATGTATCAGAGTCTTAAAAAAGCAAAAGACGAGTTACATTTCGAGAAAGAGAAATTGTCAAATCATATCTATTCACTTACCGATGGTATTGCTCTTTTTACTCCCGAAAAAACAAAGATTGTTTGCAACAATAATTTTATTGAGTATTCAAACATTATAACAAATCATTCATCGGTAAGTGTTGAAACAATTTTCAATAGTAATACTTTTGAAAAAGTAAATCGGTTTGTAGATAGTGCCGATGGCAAAGCAAATATTCTTCCACGATTAGAATATAATATCGAACGAAGCGGGCGTCACTTCACTATTCACTGCGTTGTTTATCAGGATAAGAGTTTCGAGATTATGATAACCGACATTACTAGATTAGAGAAGCGCCGAATTATTAAACAACAAATGACATCTAATATTGCACACGAACTTAAAACGCCAGTGGCTTCAGTAAAAGGCTATCTGGAAACTATTTTAGAGTCGAGTAATATTAATGTCGAAAAGCAAAAAGAATTTATTGAGAAAGCTTACTCTCAGTCAAACAGATTAGCCGATTTAATAAACGATATTGGTGTTTTAAATAAAATTGAAGAAGCATCCGATCATTTTACAATGCAAGAGACATCTGTTTTACAGGTGGCAAATGATGTTTTTGATAATATGCGTCAAAAGCTTAACGAAAAAGGTTTCGAAACAACTATCTCTGTTGAATCTTCTGATATTATATTAGGTAACTCATCGTTAATGATTTCTGTAATTCAGAACCTTCTTGAGAATAGTTTGAAATATGCTGGCGAGAATATTAAAATTGAACTTAAAAAGTATCACGAAGATCAGAAATACATCTATTTATCGTTTTCCGATAATGGAGTTGGAATTCCCGAAGAACACCAGATGCGCATCTTCGAACGTTTTTATAGAATAGACTCTGGACGATCGAGAAAACTTGGTGGAACAGGACTAGGCTTAGCTATTGTAAAACACGCAATTCTTCTCCAAAAAGGTAGAATAACCATTAAAAGCCGTGCCGAAGGAGGTGTTGAATTTTTGTTTAATCTACCCAAATATGTGTAATTTGAGTTAACTATTAGTTGCAAAAATCTTATATTGTGTGTCCGAATTAATTCTTCGGACACTTTTTTTACCATATAACTTCAAAATGATAGAAAACAAAGATATACAGCGTGAACAGATCATTGATGGCGCACGAGAGGTTTTTGCACAATACGGATTTAAAAAGACAACTCTCGACGATATTGCTAAAAGCACAGGTAAGGCCAAAAGTTCGCTATACTACTATTTTAATGGTAAAGAGGAGATGTTTATTGCTGTGCTGTCAAAGGAAGCTGAAATTCTTCGCGAGCAGATAAAAGTAAATATCTCGTCTACAACCGATGTTTGCGAACAGATCAAACAATATATTGTTTCTCGAATGTTGTATATACGAAAGCTATCAAATATTTATACTGCTCTTTCAGACGATATTTTAAACACAATATATTTAAGTGTCGATTTTAGAAAACAGTACGACGAAGCGGAGAAGATGTTTTTAAGAAAGATTCTTGAAAAAGGTGCTGCTCAAGGTTTGTTTCACGATAAAATTGACACACAATTTGCATCAACACTTTTAGTATCGGCTCTTAAAGGAATGGAATTTATTGTTACCGAAACATCGGAGAAAGATTTAGAAAAACGAATTTTAGAGGCTATTAACATTTTGCTTTTTGGACTTATTCGTAGATAATATTTAACACTAAAAATTTAACAGTATGAATAGTAAGTTAATTTTCTTTATAGCATTAGTATTAAATTTTACAGTTACAGTTGCATTTGCTAATAATCCCGATAAGGTTCTAGGAGTATGGGTTACTCAAGATTCTGATAGTAAGGTTGAGATTTTTAAGAAAGACAATAAATACTATGGTAAGATTATATGGCTTAAAACACCTATGGATAATAATAAGCCTGTTGTAGACAAATTCAACCCTAAAGAAAAACTAAAAACACGACCTGTTTTAGGTTTGGTTGTATTAAATGATTTAAAATACAACGATAACGAATGGGAAGACGGAAAGGTTTACGATCCTAAAACAGGAAAAACATACGATTGTAAAATGTGGATTGATGAAAAAGACAATTCAATTATACATATTAAGGGTTTTATTGGTTTCTCGCTGATAGGCAAAGAGGTAAAATGGAAAAAAGCAATTATCTAGAATTTAAATATCACGAGTGAACGAAAAATCGATATTTATTTAGAAAAATAGTTGTTTGTTAAGGTAAAATTTATCTATATTTGCACTCGCAATAAGCAAATGGTCTCTTAGCCGAGTGGTTAGGCACCGGTCTGCAAAACCGTTTACGGCGGTTCGAATCCGCCAGAGACCTCATAAAAAACCTCAGCTAATTTAGTTGAGGTTTTTTTATTGTCATTAATTATTTATCGGGTTGCTTCAACACTTACACAATCCATTTTACCACCAACAGGAGGATTCATTTTGCAAACTTCAATTGTTGCGCGTTTTATTTGGTTACCGAATTTATTGTACAGCTCATCAAGAATTCGTTTAACCACGTTTTCTAGCAACGAAGCTTTTATCTCCATTTGTTGCTTAATAATATCGTAGGCCTCCACATAGTTAAGAGCATCTTCCAGATTATCCGATACACCAGCAGTGTCAATGTCTGTCTCTATCTCTAGGTTTACAATAAAATTATTTCCAACAACCTGCTCTTCGGCAAAATGACCGTGATAGGCATAAAACTCCATGTTTTTAATTCTAATAATTCCCATGTCTTATTCTGTTTTTTCGCTTATTAGTGTTAATGCAATACGTATTTTATGATATTCAATTTTTTGTTCAAAATGGTCGTAAATAGGTTTCAAAGCCTTGTTACCATAAGTAGCAACCGCCTCGGTTATTTTTGCTATCTCTTCATCAAAAATATATTTTCTTAGGTCGATACTGTAACCTTTCTCGTACAAATAGGCCAAATGCGAATAAATAGTTACAGGGTTAAGATTTCGTTTAATTGCAATCTCTTCGGGTGTCATATCTTTGCCGTAAAGATCCCATGTTTCTATATATGTGCTTCCTTTTTGCTTTTTCCCTAGGTTCGATTGTTCGTTAACAAATTTCACAATTACATCAATAAACATCTGACCATAAGTAGCCATTTTGGCTTCTCCTACACCACTAATTTCAAGCATATCGATAGGCATTGTGGGTAGTTTTTTCGACATCTCAACAAGTGTTGCGTCGGTAAAAATTATATAAGGAGGAATACCTCGTAATCGCGACTGTTCCAATCTAAGAGCCTTAAGACGAATAAAAAGTTCGTCAGCCAAAACACTGCTTTGCGATTTAGGTTTGCTCTTCTCTGCTCTAGTAGCTAAAACTTCGGTTGCTTTTGTAGGATGCACCAAACTTACCTTTCGGTTGTTAAAAAGAACCTCGTTACTTTGCTGAGTTAGCTTTAAATGATTGCCATTATTATATTCAACTTCAATTAACCCCATATTTATCATCTGCATAAAATGGTATTTCCAATCGAAGCCCGAAACATCGCGTCCGGCACCAAAAGTTTTAAGATTTTGATAATTCTTATTAACAATCTCGGCTCTTCCCGATCCTCTTAAAATATCGATAAGAATAGAAAGTGGTTCTTGCTGGTTTACTCTATAAATAGCCGATAATGCTTTTTGTGCTATTATAGTTCCATCAAATTGTTGAGGAGGATTGTTGCATACATCGCAGTTGCCGCAATTTTTATCGTATTGCTCGTTAAAGTAATTAAGCAAAATTCTTCGTCGGCAAACCAAAGAGTCGGCGTATTGCTGCATACGCTCTAACTTATTCTCTAAAATCTCTTTCTGATTGCTCTCTTCAATAAAACCCTTAAGAAGAATTACATCCTGATAAGTATAAAACAACAAAGCTTGAGCAGGTAATCCATCGCGACCCGCTCTACCAATCTCCTGATAGTAGCCTTCAATATTTTTTGGAAGATTATAGTGTATTACCCAACGAATATTCGATTTATCGATTCCCATTCCAAAAGCAATGGTTGCACAAATAATATTAACACGGTCGTTAATAAAATCGTCTTGCACATTTTCGCGCTTTTCGGCACTCATTCCTGCGTGGTAAAAAGCTGCATTTATACCTTTGTTGTTAAGCTTGTCGGCAATGCTTTCGGTTGTTTTACGGCTCAAACAATAAATAATTCCCGATTGATCTTTATGAGCTCTAACAAAATCTAAAATAGTATCGAATCTAAAATTTGCAGGCAAAACATTAAGGCTAATGTTTGGTCTGTTAAAAGAGTCGATAATTATTTCGGGTTCTTTCATCTGTAACTGAGCCACTATATCGTTTTGTGTAACCTTGTCGGCAGTGGCTGTTAATGCTACCCTGGGAACATTCTGAAAATCGTTTATATACTTTCCTATTTTAATGTATTCGGGACGGAAATCGTGCCCCCATTGCGAAATACAGTGAGCCTCGTCAATTGCAAAAAGACTAATATCAATTTGTTTAAGCAGATCGTAGATATCGCGTGTAAGTAGTTTTTCGGGCGAAACATAAATAAGGTCAATTGTTCCATTTTTAATTCTCGATTTTATTAAATCAACCTCTTTTTGCGATTGTGTACTATTAATAAATTCGGCATTTATGCCATTACTTTTAAGCGATTCAACCTGATCTTTCATAAGGGCAATAAGAGGAGAAATAACAACTCCAATCCCTTCTCTACAAAGAGCAGCAATCTGAAAAATAATGGATTTTCCTCCTCCAGTAGGCATAAGAACCAGTGTATCGCGTCCGTCAATTATTGCGTTAATAGCTTTTTCTTGATTAGCGCGAAAGCTGTCGTATCCAAATTTTTCTTTAAGAATTTTTGATGGTTGAATCATATTGAAAATATTTAATCACAAAAGTAGCCCTATTTTTCATAAATGTCGATTGAAAAATAGGGCTATGTTGCAGATTCGTATAAGTTACTCAACTTAAAAACTATTGAAATATTTCTACCTACTTTAACCATAATAACAAAAGCTAAAATCTATCAGAGGCAATAAAAGCTTGTTTAAATGAATAATAACGGTTTGTAATCAATTTAAATACTATAAAAAGCAATATTTGACAAAATAATTCATTGTTTTTTTTTGTTCTAAAAGCAGAAAAACAATAAAAAAGAGGCAAAATTTGTTCAAAATTATCAATTTTTGGCTTTAAAAACCCAGTAAAATAGGGCATTTCAGAGGGGGTATAAAACGATACCTATGGAAGAAAAAAATCATAGGTAT
>JAFGOQ010000070.1 GCA_016926405.1 Bacteroidales bacterium | reverse complement strand
CGAAACGCTCGTACAATTTTTTCACGACTTCTTCACCAAATGGGTCCCCACTTTTATTGCTAGGCCGTTTGGTGTTTGAATGGTTTAAAATTGTGATATTGGCAGACATATCTTATATCATACTTCGTACTTGATACATCCCATATCCCTTTGCGTCTTCGCGCCTTTGCGGTGAAAAATCTTCGCGCCTTAGTGTCTTAGCGGTTTCTTATATTACCATTTCACAATTTTACGGCATTCTAATTATATAGACAGGATTAACATGATTAGTATGATTTTCACTAATTCATTGCATTCTAATAACAAATGACTAAATTCTAACAACCAAAGACTAACAACTAAAATGTAAGAAGTACGATGTGAAAGCCTAAACAGGCAAGTACTCGAGAAAGTGGGAATATTAGTTAGGAGATAGTTTGCTAATATTTGCTAAACATAACAAACCCCCGCTTTGTGATGAGGCGGGGGTGTTTATTTTTTAGGCTTCTACTCGATTGGCAATAGTTATTTTTATTCAACCATTTCTTTATATCTATTTTCAGTAATTGTTCTCCATGAGTCTTTGTCATTTAATAATTCTTTTAATTCAATCTGGTCAAAATTTGAGCAGCCAGAACAAACTGAAATTTTTTTCTTCGAACTATATGCTTTTTTAATGATTTCTATCTCTGATTCAGAAAAACTGTCTTTTTCAATTTTGACTAAATATTCACAAATTACAATTGCTAAAAACTGAATAGATCCTTTACGAGAATTCAAATTTTTCTTTATCGTTTGAAAATTAGAAGTACCAACTAAACTGTCAATTATGATTACAGAATTTGAAGGAGTACCACCATAATAACAGGCAAATCCAAGCATGTCCTTTTTCTGTGCATTACTTGAAAATCCGATTAACACTAAAGTCAATGTTATTAATATTAATCTAAGTTTTTTATCTCTCATTCTTTTTATTTCCGCTAATCTTTTATAATTATTGCAACGGCTCGAATATGCGTAGTGCGGGATTTCAAGGCATTTCGCTATCAAACCGCTACTTTGTTTATTAAATGCTTTTATGCTTAAATTTACCAAATCACCGCGCATTACTTATATTTATTGTTGTAGCTAGTGCTTATTCCTTCATTCTCTTCACTTCTAATTTAAAAAAATCTTCAAGACGATTCGTTCCATATTGATTTGCAATATTATCAAATGCCATCGCAGTTAAAAAGAACTCAAACGGGCCATAAGTTTTTGATGATGTAAATGTTCGTAATAGCCAAATTGTTAGTCGTCTTGTCCAGTCTGGAAGGTGACTTATTTTAATTGGTTTATTCCACGCTTTTAGTGCTAATTCTGCTAATTCATTTTGAGTTAAAATATCAGGACCTCCAGCCGTCTCTTCTTTTACTCCCTCTATCATTTTATCAACACATACTTTTGCCAAATCCTCTCCGTGAATTGGATTCAATTTCAACACACCTGCTCCAAATAAATATACTCGACCATTTTTCGCCATATTAAGAAAGTCTTTCATATCGGAAAAGAATCCATTTGGACGTAAAACACAATAATTAATTCCTGAGTCTTTTAATTCATCTACAAACTTCTCTTTAGCTTCAAATATTTTGAGGTGTCTAAGTTTGTCTCCGTTTATTGCTGATATATACTCAAATGATTCAACTTTATCTATTACGGCCTCTTTTAATAAGTTGAAATTACCTTGATAATCAACATCTTTATAAGTCATTCCATCTTTTTGTCGAGTAATGCCAATCGTTGAAAAGACCCAATTAATATCTTTTGTTACTCCCCTAATACTTGCTGGTTTAGTTACTTCTCCAATGAAAAAATCGTCAACTATATCAAATTTTTCCTTTTGAGCTTCTTTTCTAATTAAAACCCTTACCCAAAATCCTCTTTTTTTTAGCTCTTTAACTAAGTACTGACCTAAATATCCCGTTGCTCCTGCTACTAATACTTTTTTCATCATTATTTATTTTTTAAAGCAAAGTTAGAGCATGTAATTCTGCCTTCTCTTGACTATTGTCAAGAACGTTCTTTTTTGTAAACTCTTAATTTGATTCTGCTTAGTGTTTCTGGCGAAACTCCAAGAAAAGATGCAATATACTGTTGCGGAACTCTTTGAAAAAGTTCTTTTTGTGTATTTAACAATTCAATGTAACGTTCTTCGGGCGATTTTGTCACAAATGAAGCAATCATTTTTTGACTAGTTATTAATTCATTCTCCACAGCAACTCGCGCAATTACCTCCATTTTTGGTATTAGTAACGCTAACTTTTCAATATCTGACTTTGTGAATATTATCAAGTCAGTATTTTCAATTGCTTGATAGTTTTCTATGGCTGGTATATTGAAAGTATAGCTTTCTCCTGCACATATAAATTGTCCTTCAGTGTAAAAGAAGGCCGTTTTATCATTACCGTCTACATTATAAAATAGACGAACACATCCTTTAGAAACAAAATATATTTCATTAGCAATTTTCCCTTCTTCAAAAAAGATAGTCTTCTTATTGTAAGTTTTCTTTGTTAAATATTTTTTAAGCAAAGACAATTCTTCCTGATTTAAGCTAATATAAGTCTTAATATTTTCTACTAATCTTTTCATTTTGCACGGAACTCTCTTTGCATTAGCTACAAATTATTATATGTCCACTGGTGCGCTTATTTTTCCTTTATGCACCATAAATGTTTTGTTTTAAGGCACCAAATTTAATAAACATAACAAAATAAACAGTCGGTATTTATACTGAAAGGTTAAATAAATGCAATATGTTATTTAGCTGGTTTTAATAACGCTATGTAGCTTTTGTATATTCTAAGGGCAACAAATTTTGTATAAACAGGGTTGCTCTAGGGGTTTGTGCTAATTTTGTTGGGTGTAAATGAGGGAAGAGGTAGGCGGGAAGTTTTTCACGCGAAGACGCAAAGTCGCAAAGGGATATGGGATGTATGAAGTACGAAGTATGATATAAGAAATAAGATGTGTCTGCCGCTATCACAATTTTACAGCATTCTAATAACAAATAACTAAATTCTAACAACCAAAGACTAACAACTAAAGTAAGAAGTTAAAAGTTGAAAAGTTAAAAAGTTGTCAATGCCTAAATAACGATGTTACTATATCACAATTTTACTGCATTCTAATAACTAAGCTCTAATAACTAACAACTTGAAAAGAATTCTTCGCGCCTTAGCGTCTTTGCGTGAAAAAAACTTCGCGTCTTAGCGGTTACCTATAATAACAAACAGATTATGGTTAAAAACAGAAAGCCCCAAACTTGTTACCAAATTCGGGGCTTACAGTTTTATAGTCTGTTGCATTATTGATAATTCACGTACATTGTTCCTTGTCGGTTGTTGCCTTTGTTTAAATCGTTCATGTCGGTAACCATATCGTTGTCATCAAAAAATGGTGTGTCGCGTACAAAAGCTAAATAATTGGCAACATTAGTATCGGTAATATCATCACTATTAGTGTATGCATCGTCGAATGTTAGATTTTTTAAATACTCCTCATCAGCATCGGCAGGAATTACAAAATAGTATGTTGTATTTGAATTGGGTGTTCCATCGCCTTTAACTTTAAAAAGGAAATAATTGTTGGCTCCCTGCGAAATACCACTTGCAACAATCGATGTACTGCCTATTCTGTACTGAAACTCGAACTCATGAGTAGTTGGGTTGCCAGTCAGTTTCAGGCGAATATTGTAATCGGTTTCTGTAGTTGCAATATCGTAATCAACAGCAAATACCATATCGATATCTATCTCTGTATTGTCGTTATTAATTACAAGCTGGGCCACACCTGTTTCTCTTTTTAACGCGTTACCATCGTCGTACCAATGCCATCCAATAATTGCCGATTTCGAATTGTCTAAGGCCTTAAAGGCTAAACAAAGGTCATCTTTCTCTATATACGAATCGTAGCTTCTGGTATTTCCAAAGTCGAAGGCAGGTGTCAAATCTTTCGATTCGCTAAGTAGGTTGTCGGAATCAATATCTGAATTAAAAAGAGTCTCTAAATCGAACATCGACTTATATATATTCGATCTGTCGATTTTACCGTCATCATCAGGGTGAGTGTAACTGCGTAGAGTGCCGTAAATAGTGTAAATGGCATTTCCGCTGCCCCAGTTGTCGCTCTTAGACACTAACTGCGTTGACATAGCATAACTATCGTCGGGCATGAATACAGGCGAGGTGTTTTTTACATTGTCAAACAATGATATGTCTGATTTAATTGTGTCGTCATTGTCATCCGATTTCGAACAAGAAAATTGAATTGCGACAAAAATAGCTAGTAATAGTAACGATCGTAGTCTCATTGTTTTATGTTTTAAATATTACACTCACGAGTTACGAACATTTGGGTTAAAAGTCAATAAGAGGTAGGATTTAAGGGGAAAGTTATTCACCGCAAAGTCGCAAAGGGATGTATTAAGTTGAAAGTTTAAAGTTGAAAGTTGAAAGTTTAAAGTTGAAAGTCTAAAGTTGAAAGTCTAAAGTTGAAAGTTGAAAGTTGAAAATTGTGAATGCCTAAATAACGTTGACCGTTTTCACTTTCTTGTCAATACCTAAGTCACTATATCACTATTTCACTGCATTCTAATAACCAATAACTAAGTTCTAACAACCAAAGAGCTGTCAATACCTAAATCACTATGTTACTATATCACTATATCACTGCATTCTAATAACTAAGCTCTAATAACTAATAACTAAAAAAAATTCTTCGCGCCTTTGCGTCTTAGCGGTTTCCTTTCTCACCATATTACAATTTCACTATGTTACAATATTACTATTTTACAGCATTCTAATAACTAAGCTCTAATAACTAATAACTAAAAAAATTCTTCGCGTCTTAGTGGTAAACTATAAAAACCAATAATTAACTTCTAATGGCTAACCACTACCGACAGACCACTATATAGGCTTCTTCTTGTTTCAATCTATAATATAAACTATAAAAAAAGGTGAAATATATAAATTTAACAAGGGGTGTAAATAGTGTTAAACCCTTGATGTTGTTGCAAAACAGCTTTTTTCTTGTTTGCTTTTGTATAATTTAGCACTGTATTGTTTTTTGATTAACAGTAGAACAATAGTAGTAGTTAATTGCTATATATGACAGCCGAGCTAAAACAAAGCTCAACTAAAATTTAATGAAATGAAGTATATATTAGGTTTGGCCCTGTATATACAGAATAAATAAAAAGAATAAGGAATGAATAATCAGACAGAAAAATCAAATTACCCAATAAGTCAAGAACGAATTGACTTAATACGGTACATAAATATGAAGTTGGCCTCAATGGGTCAGCCCATATTCGAGGGTATGTCTTTTGACAAGAGTAATATGTCGGAAAAAGATTTTGTGAGCCTCTCGCAAAGTTTGCTCGATAATTATCGCGAGAAGATGCGATTACTGTCGACAGAGATTATTAACCCTGCCGATCAGCGTATTCAAACATTTATAGATAATTACCTTAAGGATCTTAATTT
>JAFGOQ010000069.1 GCA_016926405.1 Bacteroidales bacterium | reverse complement strand
TTTCCCATCATTAAAAAATTTCTTTATTCAGATCATGAAATCTTTTTACGCGAGTTAGTTTCTAACGCTGTTGATGCCACACAAAAGCTTAAAACTCTTTCATCGGTAGGCGAATTTAAAGGTGAACTTGGCGAGATAAAAGTTAAAGTTTCAATAGACAAAGAGAATAAAACTCTTACTATTACCGACCGAGGTATTGGTATGACTGCCGAAGAGATAGAGAAATACATAAACCAAATTGCATTTTCTGGAGCAGAAGAGTTTATGGAGAAATATAAAGATCAAAGTGCTATTATTGGCCATTTTGGACTTGGTTTCTACTCGTCGTTTATGGTATCAAAAAAGGTTGAAATAAGAACTCTTTCGCATAAGGAAGGTTCGCAAGCTGTAATGTGGAGCTGCGACGGAACACCTGAATATACTTTAGAGAATATTGAGAAGAGCGATAGAGGAACAGAAATAGTTCTTTATATTGACGATGAATCAACCGAATTCTTAGAAGAGCAACGTATTGATACTCTTT
The DNA here is from genome assembly GCA_016926405.1 of Bacteroidales bacterium. Classification (GTDB taxonomy): domain Bacteria; phylum Bacteroidota; class Bacteroidia; order Bacteroidales; family UBA6680; genus UBA6680. Next base: position 13,296 of record JAFGOQ010000069.1, on the reverse strand, counting down.
TAAACAAATACTGTAAGTTTTTACCTGTTGAAATTTCTTTTGGTAAAGAAAAAGAGTGGAAAGATGGTAAAGAGACAGAAACAGAAAACGATAAGATTATAAACGATACTAATCCTCTGTGGACACGTAAGCCAGCCGATTTAACAGACGAAGATTATCGCAATTTCTATCGTCAGCTTTATCCAATGGCCGAAGATCCTCTGTTTTGGATTCACCTTAATGTAGATTATCCATTTAATCTTACAGGAATTCTTTACTTCCCAAAACTTGGAAACAACGTAGAGGTTCAGAAAAACAAAATTAACTTATACTGCAACCAGGTTTATGTTACCGATTCGGTAGAAGGAATTGTTCCTGAGTTCTTAATGCTTCTTCATGGGGTTATCGACTCTCCAGATATTCCTCTTAACGTATCAAGAAGTTACCTACAGAGCGACTCTAATGTTAAAAAGATTTCGAGCCACATCACTAAAAAGGTAGCCGACAGACTTAACGACATCTACAAAGAAGACAGAAAACAATTTGAAGAGAAATGGGACGACTTAAGCCTGTTTATTGTTTATGGTATTCTTTCGGAGAAGAAATTTGCAGAAAAAGCAGAAAAATTTGCTCTACTTAAAAACACAGAAAATAAATACTTTACATACGAAGAATATCAAGAGCTTATTAAAGTTGAGCAAACCGACAAAAACAACAAACTTGTTTACCTATATGCAACAAATGTAGAAGAGCAATACAGCTATATTCAAGCAGCAAGAGACAAAGGTTACGACGTTTTGCTAATGAACGGACAGCTAGACTCTCACTACATTAACCATTTAGAGCAACAGTTTAAAGATTCGAGCTTTGTGCGTGTTGATGCCGATGTTATAAGCAAGCTTATTGAAAAAGAATCGAGCGAAGACTCTAAGTTAAACGAAGATCAGAAGCGTTTCTTAAAACCTGTTTTCAACTCTATTCTTCCATCAAAAGCTAATTATTCAGTTACATTCGAAAATCTTTCGGAGAGCGACAATCCTGTTGTTATTACACAATCGGAGTTTATGCGCAGAATGAAAGAGATGGCTGCTCTTGGTGGTGGAGGTGGAATGAATTTCTACGGTCAGATACCAGATAGCTACAACTTGGTAATTAACACAAACCATCCGTTAATTAACCGCATTGCCGAGCAACTTGACAACGATGCAGCTCCTGAGGCTATTAAGTTTGACGAGAAGATTAAACCTATTGAGCAAACTAAAAACGATTTAGAAACTGCCAATAAGGATAAGAAAGACGAAGAAATTCCACAAGTTGATAAGGATAGAATTTCGGAACTTAATAACAAAATTGCCGATTTTAAATCGAAGCAAGAGGAGTATTTAAAAGAGTATGGCAAGAATAACAAACTTGTAAAACAGGTTATCGACCTAGCTCTTTTATCGAACAACATGCTAAAAGGCGAAGAGCTTAACAAATTTATTAAACGCAGTATCGATTTAATTTAATCGAGATATTATTTCAACCAAAAGGTCGATTCGTAAATGAATCGACCTTTTGGTTTTAATATTTTACTTTATCAATTATTACAACATTCACTTTTATGTTGGTTTATTATCTCTTGAAAATTCACCGTATTTCCAAAAATTGAAATTATTGGACTTTTAATATCAAATTTACCTGTTATAAGTTCGCCAATAGTAGTTTTAATAACTTCTTGGTCGGGCATCGATGCGTTATAAACTATACCAACAGGATAATTGGCTACATATCCTGAATCCAAATATTTTTGGGCTATATCTATCACATTTTTAGCACCCATATAATAAACAGAAGTATCTGCTTCTAAAATTTTAAAGCTCGTTTTACCATGTGCTGTACCAAAAGCTACTGTAGACGAAATGCCCCTATGTGTAAGAGGTATTCCACCATATGCCGCAGCAGCAATGGCCGAAGTTATACCTGGTATTATTGTAACATCAATACTTCGCTCTTCTAAAAACACTTTTTCTTCGCTACCTCTACCAAATATCAAAGGATCGCCACCTTTAAGACGAACAACCATTTTCTCCTGCTTAGCTGCTTGATAAAGAATCTCGTTAATCTCGTCCTGACATTTATGATGGTTGCCTCTTCGCTTACCAACATAAACCTTTTCGCCATTATATTTATCAAGAGCTGTAGAGTCAAGTAAATCGTCGTAAAAAATCACATCGGCTTGTTGACAAAGTTTATCTCCCTTTATAGTAAGCAAATCGGGATTACCTGGTCCAAAACCAACTAAATAAACTTTGCCTTTATTAATTTGATTCTCCACTTGGTTAACATCTAAATCGGTTAAAAAGGCATTTAGCTTATTTCGTAAATCCACAGTAGACTTAACATTCTTATTTTTAGAATTTACAGCAACAACATGAGTACTATTTTGCACAATAGCTGGCGATATAAAAGACGACTCAGTAGCATCGTCGGTTCTATTAAAAAGAATACCCTTTACTTCAGCGTCATCAGCAACTTGCTTATTAACAAGCGAATTATTGGTACACGCATAAACTAAAAACGCATCGTTTATGTGGCTTTTAGTATATTCAGCTTCAATAATCTCTACTCCAATGTTTTTAATTACATCGGATATTTGTGGTGCAACAACTGTTATATTCTTAGTGAAGTTATACAACCCAAAAACTTTTTGTGTTGCAACGTTGCCACCTCCAATAATCACTATTTTTTTGTTTTTAATATTTATCGAGATTGGTAGAAAGTCCATTAGAATTTTTTTAATGTGTTAATTCAGTTTTAAAATCAGGCACGAATGCCAATTGTTTCTTTAATTCGTTAATGTTTTTTGGTAGACTATTAATTCCTAAAAAGTTGCACAAATCAACAATAACAGGCAATTTTAAACCTGCTTGTTTAATAATATCATTATTAGCAAATACCTGTTCTGGAGTGCCAGATATTGTTATTTCACCATTATTCATTACAACAATAAAATCGGCCCATTCGTAAGCTTGATTAACGTCGTGTGTTGAAATTATTATAGTTTTACCTATAGAGTTAAGCTGGTTTAAAGCATCAAAAATAATATCACTATTATGCGGATCGAGGCTTGATGTTGGCTCGTCGCAAACAATAACATTTGGCTCCATTGCCAAAATAGCAGCTAAGCATACTCTTTTTTTCTGACCCGAGCTTAATTGATGTGGCGACTTATGGGCTAAATCAGAGAAGTTAAAACTTATCAAAGTCTCATTAACTTTGTTTAAAACAGTAGTGCTATTGTAACCCAAGTTTATCAAACCAAACGAAATTTCTTCGAATACAGTTGGCGCTATCAGTTGCAAGTCGGGCTCATGAAATAAAATCCCAACATTCTTACGAAGTTCAAACAATCTCTTTTTCGTATATGAATAAGGGGTGTGTTGAAATTCTAAACAACCACTTGTAGGTTTAAGAATACCATTTAATAACATCATTAATGTTGATTTACCAGCTCCGTTGCCACCCAATAAAGCAACACGCTTACCCAATGGTATATTTAAATTCACATTATTTAAAGCTACAGTATTGTTTTTATACTTATAACCAATGTTTTTTAGTGCAATAATTGTGTTGCTCATAATTATATAACGAAAAATAAAATCACCAATAACGGAGATACAATAATTGGAACTAATAATGATTTACCATTGCTATTTTTGGGCTTCTGCATAAACACAAAAGAGTTATTGCATAGTCGCGAGTTCATTGCTATTGTTGTTTGATTTACCATATCCATAGATTTAACAAATACGCCTGCAAACAAAAAACTAGCAGCTCTGTTATTCCGTTTGGTTAAAGAATAAGCCAATCGACAACGCTGGGCAATAATCAATATTTGCGTAATACTTATTAGTGCAATAATAAACTTATATGTAAGCACAAATAGTTCGGTAATAAAACCTGGCACCCTCATTTTTTGCATTAACAATGTTATTTCGGATATTGTGTTTGTAGCCATCCATAAATACACAATACTTATAATTGCCATGCTTTTACAAAACACCTCTACCCCCATTTGTATTGACTGCTGACTTACATAAAATTTAAAATTGCTATCAATATTTATGGCTATTGTTACAGTGCTAAAAAGCAAGAACAACAGTGGTAAAGCATATAGTTTTATTAATACAATTATTTTAACACGAGTAATAATTTTGTTTAACACAAAGAAAAGCATAAACAAACAGCAATGATATATTACCGATTTAGAAGCAAAAGCCAATATAATTGCCAAAGCAGCAAAAAGAGCTTTTAAGGCAATTGGCGTATTCTCCATTTTATGATTATGGTTATATATTTCGGTTATAATCATTAAGCTTTACACTTTTTGTTTTTATAACTATACACAACATAAAGAGCAATAATAAATACACCAATAGCTGTTTGCAACGCAAATAGCATTGCCTCTGAAAAATCGCTCTGAGGCTCCCATAAATTATTAATCCAAGGAGTATAATCGGGTGCTACTTGCTCTATCATCGAAACTGATTTATCATCGGTACCAGAATAATTAGCCATCACACTAAAAAGAACAAATGGCAACGATACTAATAAGATGGCTAGAATTACAAGAAAATATTTTTTCATACGATTATATTTTTTTCATTTGCCGTATGGAACTCGCCAAAAAAATAATCATTCTTGTGGGTAATTATTATGGCTCGTTTCATATTATCATTATAGTTTAATTACAATGCTTTATACAACACCTATATTAATGGATATTAATAACTTTTGATTTCTCATACTTTAAGCGATGGATTTATAATTGCAATCTCGTTGCTGTTATATTTAATAATAAGATTAAATATTAACACTGTTAAAAGCCCCTCTATTATTGCTAAAGGGATTTGTGTAATGGCAAACACCGAAATAAATTTCAGGAAGTTACTACCAAAACTGGCTTCTGATGATTGAAATGCTAATGCCAACTGAGCCGAAGTGCACATATAAATAGCGATATCAGAAACAAAGGCTGTTATAAAAACCGATACATTACTCGATATTTTTGCATTCTTTAATGTTCTGTAAACAATAATTGCAACAACCGAACCAACAACAGCCATTGAAAAAGCATTTGCACCAAGTGTTGTAATTCCACCATGTGCTAAAAGTAACGCTTGAAATAGAAGAACTATTAATCCTATAATTGACATTGACGATGCTCCAAACAGAATTGCTCCTAAAGCAATACCTGTTAAATGCGAGCTACTACCCCCCAACGATGGTAACTTAATAGACGACAGCACAAAAACAAAAGCACCTACAACGGCAAACAACATTTTTGCCTTTGGCTCTTTTTCGCTTATGCTCTTTATCTTTCGGACACCAAAAAAAAGAAACGGCAGAAACATAGCAGCCCATCCAATAGCCCACTGAGCAGGTAAATATCCTTCGGCTATATGCATACCAAATAACTGTGTTGGTAACAACACAGCAATAGCAATTATTATAAATCGATACATTGCTTTATAATTGGTTTGCCTTCTTTACAAGAATATCTGCTATCAATGGTTCTTTACCAAAAGGAGCACCCAAAGTAAGCTGTAGATTTTCAAATTTATTTTTCAGGTTTTCAAGAATATGTGGTATATCCTCTTTTATATGAATACCAGTGAACAAAAAATATGGTAAAACAATAATGTTACGACTACCTGACTTATAAAGCCTTTCGACAGTCTCTTCAAGCGAAGGCTTCGATATTTCCATATAAGCACCAGCTACATCTTTAAAAGCAACATTGCTTTTAACTGTATCGACAATAAAATTAAACTCTGCTTGTGCATCGTTCGAACGGCTACCATGGCCCAAAATAATAAGAGATTTTTCTTCCATAACTATTGATTATTAAATATTACAACTTAATTAATCAATGCCCATAATGGAGTTTTACCAAAATTGATAATACACTTAAAAGAAAAGGATTGAATATTATACCAATCAATTAGCTTTTAATCCCGAAAGCATTGTATTTATAATTGCTATTGGCAGGTCTTCCGGCTTGCTTCCTTTTATCGGCCTTCCCATCTTTCGACAGTGGCAAAGAGTGATAAAAAATAAAAAGCGTACGGCTGCGGGTACAGCTCTCGATTTTAACGAGATTCCCATATTAAGGATTTTCCAATAAAGAAAAATTCCACCTTAGCGATGCAAATGTAATTTATTTTGTTGTTAATGCAAATTGGGGGTTCAGGTTATAGTTATTATAACTACACATCTTTAATAAGGCAACAGCCCATACATAATTTTTCGTTCGAGCATCCGTTACAAACCTTTATTTTGTCGTCTTTTGTACCAAAAACCCTACTCCACTCTTGGGTAAAATTATCATCGAATACATTTCCTATTTTTGGTGAGTTGGGTATTTTAGGACAGCGATATACACTACCATCATTTTTAATAGTAATAGAATTATAACCTGTAGTACACGAAAAAGGGTGCTCAATAACTCCAAATTCTTTAGAAGTTAAAAAGCCATTACAACCCAAATCAATATTCAAATATTTTTGTCGTTGCCATCCTTTAATACTATTAAGCAACTGCCCAAACTGAAAGTTCGAAAGTCTTAACTGCTCTAATACTGCATTAAATTTATCTCTATTAGGATTTATTGCTAGAAGACGCCAGTTTTTCACTTTCAAATAAACAAACATATCGTGCAGTAAATTAAGATCGTCGTAGTTCTTTGCATGCACAATTGTGGTGATCTCCAAATCGACATTAGATCCTTGATTAACAAATTGCTTAATACCATACATCGCATTTTCAAACGATTTTGCATGCCCCTTATACCAATTATGTACCGACTCCATTCCGTTAACCGAGATCCATATTTTATTAAGCCCAGTAACAATTAGTTTACGAATAAGCTCCGATGTAAGGGCAAAACCATTTGTCTCTATCCCCCATTTAAAACCTCTCTTAACAACCTCTTTTCCTAATTCAACAATGTCTGTGCGCATTAAAGGTTCACCACCAGAGAAAACAATCATCACCTGCTGTGGATTAGCAATTTTCTGAATTGTATCAAGTATCTTACAAAACTCTTCAATCTCTATATCACAGGCAAATTGCAAATCCTTCTTAATACATGTACAATATTTACATTCTAAATTGCAACTTTGTGTAGCAACCCAATATATTTTCTGAAGAGGTTCTCTCTTTTTTACTTTCTTAAATAGTCTTCTTATCATCCCTCGCAAAATTCTTCCAATTACCCATAAAAAGCACTTTCAATAAAGTTAACCAAATACAAGAGTTAATTGTTCTTTAGCCTAACACAAAAGTAATATTTAAACAACAAAATAGTTTTACTATTTTTGCGACCATAAAAAACATACAATAAAAGTGATATATCCCAATAATTTCGAGAGTAAGTTAGGTTTCGATAAAATCCGCCAATCATTAATAACATTATGTTTAAGCGATTTAGGCCGCGAAAAGGTTAACAACATATCTTTAATTACCAATATCAACGTTCTGAATAACACCTTAGATCAGGTTGAAGACTTTAGACAGATATGCCTTGAGGAAGACGATTTTCCGGTAAGTAACTACATTGATACACGACAAATACTTACTAAAGGTCAGGTTGAGGGGACTTTTTTCACTCTTCGCGAACTATTCGACATTAAAAAATCGCTTGAGACAATTAAGGCGCTTGTTAATTTCTTTAAAAACTGCGATCCCGAAAAATACACATCGCTGCGCGAGCTGGCTCAAAACATTACAATATATCCTTTTATCTTCGATACTATAAATCGTGTTATGACTCAACACGGTAAGATGAAAGACAATGCCTCGCCAGAATTAAACGAGATTAGAAACTCTATTAGACAGAAGCAAAATTCTGTTTCACGCAAAATGGATACTATTCTTCGTGGCGCAATTAGCGCTGGTTTGGTTGAGCCAGATACTCAAATCTCTATCCGCGAAGGACGTGCGGTAATTCCTATTGGAGCTACCAACAAACGTAAAATTAGCGGTATTATTCACGATCAGAGTGCTACTGGTAAAACAGCTTATGTTGAGCCTGCCGAAATTGTTGAGATAAACAACGACATTAAAGAACTTACATACGCCGAACAACGCGAAATTGTTAGAATCCTTATTGCAATAACATCGGAACTACGACCATACATACCCGATTTATTCGACCAATACGACTTTCTTGGACAGATAGATTTTGTTCGTTCGAAAGCACTATATGCCATAAAAACCGATTCTATAAGAATTCCAATTACACAAGAGCCAAACATAAATTGGATAGATGCACGACACCCAATATTAGATCTTTTGCTACGTCAGCATAAGCAAAAAATTGTGGCTCAAAACATAAATATGTCTAAGGACAAACGTATTATTCTTATCTCGGGTCCAAATGCCGGAGGTAAGTCGGTTTGTTTACAAACTGTTGGACTAGTACAATTTATGATTCAAAACGGACTCCTTGCTCCTGTAGCAGAGGGATCGTCGTCGGGTATTTTCGATGGCATTTTTGTTGATATGGGCGACGAACAGTCAATAGAGAACGACCTGAGTACCTATAGCTCGCATCTATTGAATATGAAATATTTTCTTAAAAACTGTAATAGCCGCACACTAATTCTTATCGACGAGTTTGGTACAGGTACCGAACCTCTTATTGGGGGAGCTATTGCACAAAGTATTCTAGAAAATCTGCGCACAAAAGAGACTTTTGGTGTTATCACCACTCACTATACAAATCTTAAGCACTACGCCTCGTCGGTTGAGGGAATTATAAATGGTGCCATGATGTTTGACACAGGTAAAATTGAACCTCTATTTAAGCTTCAGGTTGGTCAGCCAGGTAGTTCGTTTGCTTTCGAAATTGCACGTAAAATTGGCCTTCCAGAAGAGATTCTTACCGCTGCCTCCGATCAGGTGGGCGAAGAGCATATTAACTTCGACAAAAACCTACGCCAAATTGTACGCGATAAGTTTTACTGGCAACAAAAACGCGATAAAATCCGTCAGAGCGATAAAAAGCTCGATAAGCTTATTGGCGAATACTCCGAAGAACTGCAAGACGTTAAGAAACTTCGAAAAGAGATTGTTCAGCAGGCTAAAGACGAGGCTAAACAACTTTTGGCCGATGCCAATAAGCAGATAGAAAATACTATCCGCAAAATTCGCGAAGAACAAGCCGAAAAAGAGAAGACAAAACAGATTCGTAAAGAACTCGAAAGCTTTAAAAAGTCTGTTAATGAAGATTTAGAAGACGACGACACATCAAAACTAGATAGTAAACTAGAGAAGATTCGCCGTCGCGAAGAGCGCAAGAAAAACAGAGAAAACCAGCCCGAACAACCAAAAGAAGAGACTAAAAAAGAGACTCTGGTACTGGAAAAAGGTGCCAAAGTTCGTCTTATTGGACAAGCATCGGTTGGCGAAGTTATGGATATAACTCCAAAAAGTGTTATGGTATCTTTTGGTAGCCTTATTACTACTGTTAACAAAAAGAAACTAGAGCTTATTTCGAACAACGAATATAAACGACAAACACGTGGCGAACGACGCACTGCTTCTATATCGTACTCCGAAAGTATTAGCGAGCGTAAGCTAAACTTCAAACCTCATCTTGATGTTCGCGGAATGCGTGCCGACGATGCTTTACAAAAAGTTAGAGACTTTATTGACAATGCTATTATGGTTGATATGTCGGAGGTTACAATTCTTCACGGAAAAGGAAACGGAATACTACGTCAACTTATTCGCGAGTTTTTAGGTGGTGTAGACCTTATTAAAAGCTACAACGACGAGCGCATTGAACTTGGTGGAGCAGGTATTACTGTTGTAAAATTCGACAGATAAAACCTTTGATGTGGGATGTAAGAAGTATGATGTAAAACCAATATCACTATGTTACAATATCACTATTTTCTACACTCTAATAACTAAGCTCTAATAACTAAACTCTAATAACTAACTAACAAAGTTCTAACAACAATATTCTAATAACTAATATGCCAAATACAAGCTGCTTCACTCCTTTCTCAGAATCAATCGACGGATATACTTTGCCCGAGCGATTCACATATCCTTTTTACTACCAGCCACACCCATTGTGTATACTGGCAGCTAAAGAGCTACAAAATCATTTACAAACTCAAACCGACTGGCATCACGATTTTGGCATCGATAGTTTTGTTGAGGGCACCAATATTGGTAAAATGTTTGGTGTAATGGTGGTAAAAAATAGCGATGGCGAAATTGGCTATCTGTCGGCTTTCTCGGGAAAACTAGCAGGCGAAAACAACTGGCCAAAATTTGTGCCCCCTATTTTCGACATGCTTAAAGTTGACGGTTTTTACCGATTAGAAGAGGCAAACATTAGCAGTATAAACAATCAGATAAAAACTATTGAGCAAGACGAGCAATGGCTAATATTTAAGGCTAATTATAATAATCTGAAACAACAGGCACAAACCGAACTTCAACAACAAAAAGAGTTTGTTAAAAGCTCGAAAAAAGATAGAGAAATACGCCGATCGAAAGCCCGCCAGGAACTATCTGATGAACTTTTTACCGAATTGTGCGAACAGCTTAAGCAGGAGAGTTTAAAAACTCAGTACGACTATAAACATCTCTCCAAACAATGGCAAGAAAAGCTTAACGAGGCCGAGATTGAATACAACAATCATAAAAACAGAATAGACCAACTTAAACAAGAGCGTAAAAAACGATCGGCTGAGCTTCAACAACAAATATTTAATCAATATCAGTTTTTAAATATTAGGGGCGAGCAGACCAATGTAGGAGATATTTTTGCAAAAACACCTCAAATGGTGCCACCATCGGGCGCTGGCGAATGTGCTGCACCAAAGCTCTTACAATATGCCTTTTTGAACAATATGCAACCTATTGCCATTGCCGAATTTTGGTGGGGACAGTCGCCAAAATCTGAGATCCGCAAACATGGTAACTTCTACCCTGCTTGTCGTGGCAAATGCAAACCTATACTTGGTTTTATGCTTAAAGGAATGGATGTTGATCCTAATCCTATTGTAAAATCAGCCTCATTAGACAAAGAGATTGAAATAATATACGAAGACAGCGAAATTGCGATAATAAATAAACCCGCCGAGTTTTTAGCCGTTCCTGGTAAAGTAACAGACAACTCGGTAGAGTTACTTATGCAGAAAAAATATCCCGATTGCACAGGACCTTTTATTGTTCATAGAATAGACATGTCGACATCGGGAATAATGATTATAACCAAAACAAAAGAGGCTAATAAAAATATCCAGGCTCAATTTATTGATCGATCGATAAAAAAACGATACGTTGCTGTTCTCGACGGTGTTTTACCTTCAGACAAAGGAACTATTGATTTACCTCTACGTGCAGATATCGACGATCGTCCACGTCAACTAGTATGCTTCGACCATGGTAAACCTGCCAAAACAATCTATAAGGTAATTAGCCGAACAGAGACACAAACAAAAGTATATTTCTATCCTGTAACTGGCAGAACACACCAACTACGTGTTCATTCGGCTCATCCAATGGGTTTAAACACACCTATTATTGGCGACGACATATACGGTACCAAAACCAACCGACTGCATCTACATGCTCAACAAATTGAGTTTACACATCCTACAACAGGTAAAAAAATGATTTTTAAGGTCGACGAAGAGTTTTGAAATTAGTCTTTAGTTATTTGTCTTTAGAATTTATGAATTTTCCATACAACCAAATTCAGTGCAAGCGACAATAAACAGGTTTGAAAATTGACAAATTCAATGCAAGAAGCATCCTAAAATTTCCCAGGCACCTAAAAACATTGCAGGAGGCATCCTAAAATTTTCTAGGCACCCAAAAACATTGCAGGAGGCATCCTAAAATTTTCCAGGCACCCAAAAACATTGCAAGAGGCATCCTAAAATTTTCTAGGCACCCAAAAACATTGCAGGAGGCATCCTAAAATTTTCCAGGCACCTAAAAACATTGCAGGAGGCATCCTAAAATTTTCTAGGCACCTAAAAACATTGTAAGAGTAGATAAAAACATATTTCAACGTGATCAAGCAGCCAAAAACAAGTCTAAATAAAACACAATCATCAATTCTAAGTATATTGCATAACTATTATTCTAGAACTCACTCAAACAAAAAAAATAAACAATGAAAAACTTTACTCTATTAACCGCTATTTTATTATTAATAGTAACAAGCTTAGGCTGTAATAATACAACTAGCATCGGCCAAACAACAATTGCGGCCGACAGTTTACTTGCTAACATAAACAAATACTGCAATACCAATGTAACTACCGAAGGGTATATTGTACATATTTGCGGAGTAGATAACAAAAAAATGAAGCTTAAGACAGCTAGTGGAGAGATTATAAAAGTTTTATGGGCTGACTCTCTAAAAAGTTTCGACAGATTGTTCTTAAAAAAGAATATTAAAGTAACTGGCCTACTAACAGAACAACGAATAGAAAAAGGCCAAATAGATAAAATGGAACATAATAATAAGTTACTATGCCACATAGACAAAACGCCATGCACCGACACTGCTTGGGTAAATAAACATAAGTTAGCAGGCACTGCCGACACCTTATTAAACCGAGATATAAGAAAATTAAGAAGTAAGTTGAATGAATCACCTAAAAAATATATCTCTATTGTATCAATATTGGCTGAAAAATGCGAGATAATAACTGACGAAAAAAACTAAAAAAAGAGGGTGTCCAAAAACAATTAAAAGAAATTAAAATGTCACGTTGAGCGGAGTCGAAACGTTGTGTTTTCAATGAAATAATCCTTCGACTCCGCTCAGGATGACTGTTTAATCTAGTTTTTGGACACCATCAAATAATTTAATCCACATATGCTTATTACGATAGTTGTGTTTTAGTAACTATAAAATAAAGTTCATAACCATTACATTGTCTATCCCACTTTATTTCGACAACATTATGCCAAGGAATAATATTTTTCTTGCCTCTATGATAGCAACTAGCATACTGCACGGTAACATGCTGTGGCGTTTCGCCTATTAATCTAACAAGAGTAGAAAAACCTCTATTGTCAGAATTAAAAACAACCTTACTTAAATCTAAATCTTCTTGCTCTTCTGAAGAAATATCATTCTGAATAGCATTTCGTACTAATAATCTGTACTCTTCAATTTTTTCTTTCGAGATAGTTTCTGAAGTCATATTATAATGTTTTAGTAAAAGAATACTATAAAAATATATATACTAAATACATATACAAAAAAGAGACGCGGTAAATCGCGTCTCT
>JAFGOQ010000068.1 GCA_016926405.1 Bacteroidales bacterium | reverse complement strand
GATTCAGCACGTTATAGTCGTCGAATTCCTGTTAACTGTATAATTAATATGCGTGGCGATTTAGCAACTCCAAACATTAATTTCGACATTAAGTTACCAACAGCCGACAGTGAAACACAAGCTCGTTTAGAAAACCTTATTAATACCGAAGAGAAACGAAACAAACAATTCCTTTCACTTCTATTAATAAATAGCTTTTATCCCGAAACCAATACTATTGGCTACGCATCATCGTCAAATCAAATCGGATCAACAGGTATAAATACTACAGCCAGCGATTTACTTTCGAATCAGCTAAGCTTGTGGCTATCGCAATTAAGCAAAGATTTCGACATTGGAGTTAACTATCGCCCAGGCGACGAAATATCAAAAGATGAAGTAGAGGTTGCTCTATCTACTCAACTTCTAAACGATAGAGTTACTATTAGCGGAAACGTAGATTATGGTGGAAACAAAATAAACAATCAAGCTATTACAGGCGAATTTAACATAGAGGTTAAAGCAAATAAAAAAGGCTCAGTAAAATTTAAAGGATTCAACAGAGCCAACGACCAAATGCTTTATCAAACATCGCCAAATACACAAGGAGTTGGCATTTCATATACCGAAGACTTTAATACTTTCGGAGAACTTTGGCGTAAATACAAAAGTAATATTGTAAACCTATTCACTTCAAAAAAGAAAAAACAGCTTAACCAACAGAAAGACTCGGTTAGTGTATCGGAAATAAAAAATGACGAGTAATATTTTTAATCTCGTCATTTTTTTTACATTTGCTCAGTAACTAACAAAACCTAATAAAATTAAAACATATGTTTACAGTAATGGTACTGGTGTTTGTTCTGGGATATACTGCTATAGCACTCGAACATCCACTAAGATTAGACAAAGCAGCATCGGCTTTATTAATTGGTGTAATTACGTGGGCAGCATATATTCTTTTTAGCCACGAAATATTAAACCTTGGGTTTAATGCAGAATGGGTTAAAGGAATTAGTCACAACCCTGTACATTTTGTAAAAGAAGAATTAGAGCATCATTTAGTTGAAATATCAGAGATTCTTTTCTTCCTTCTTGGAGCTATGACAATTGTTGAAGTTGTAGACCGCCACGGGAGTTTTAGAATTATTACCGACAAAATAAAAACTACAAACAAGGTAAAGTTACTTTGGATATTTAGTGTTCTAACTTTCTTTATGTCGGCAGCACTCGACAATCTTACAACAACAATTGTAATGCTTGCTCTTTTACGCAAAGTAATTGACGACAAAGAGACTCGTTGGATGTATGCTGCAATGGTTGTTTTAGCATCGAATGCTGGTGGTGCATGGTCACCTATTGGTGATGTTACAACTATTATGCTTTGGATTGGCGAGCAAATAACAGCTCAAAATATTATTATCAAACTAATTATCCCAAGTTTGATTTCAATGCTTGTTCCTGTTATTGTTATGAGTTTTGTTTTAAAAGGACATGTAACTACTCCAGAATTAACAAGTAACGAAGAAAATGATGAAGAGAAAGTATCAAAGAGAGAACAAAACATTCTTTTTATTCTTGGTGTTGGCTCACTTCTGTTTGTTCCTATATTTAAAACTGTAACACATCTTCCTCCATATATGGGAATGTTATTAGGACTAGGAAACATTTGGTTGGCAACAGAAATTATGCACCGAAATAAATCATCGCAGTTCCGCAAAAAATATTCGGTAATTGGCATTCTAAAACATGTAGATGTTGCAACTGTTTTCTTCTTCCTAGGAATCCTTACAGCTGTAGCGGCTCTTCAATCGGCTGGACACCTTTCTTTATTAGCAGGATGGCTAAACGATAATCTTGGAAATATTTATGTAATAAACTTAG
Source organism: Bacteroidales bacterium (assembly GCA_016926405.1). GTDB lineage: Bacteria > Bacteroidota > Bacteroidia > Bacteroidales > UBA6680 > UBA6680. The sequence continues at coordinate 2,690 of JAFGOQ010000068.1, read as the reverse complement.
CCATTGGAATTTTATCTGCTATTGTTGACAATGTTCCTCTAGTAGCTGGTGCAATGGGTATGTACGATATTGCAAATCCTGATACTGTTCAAGCAGGATCGTACATTGCTAACTTTGTTCAAGATGGTAACTTCTGGGAATTCCTAGCATATTGTGCTGGAACAGGTGGTAGTATTTTAATTATTGGTTCGGCTGCTGGTGTTGCTGCTATGGGAATCGAGAAAATTGATTTTATCTGGTACTTCAAAAGAATTTCAATTCTTGCACTTATTGGATATCTTTCGGGAGCACTTACATATTACTTGATGTTCGGGTTATAACAATAACAATACAAATTATCAAAACGAGATACAATAATAATGGTTGTATCTCGTTTTTTATTTATCTTCGTTACTCAATTTAAAACATACACAAAATGCTATTTCAAATTACAGTTACAGATAGTTTATCGACAGTTCAGAATGCTGTATCGGGCGAAATTTCTCTTAAATGGTGGGAAATGGCTCTTAAAGGAGGTTGGATAATGATTCCTATTGCTGTGTTATCAGTAATAGCAGTATTTATTTTTATCGACAGATATTTAGCTATCCGTAAAGCTCAAAAAATTGATAACAATTTTATGGATAGAATTAAAGAGTATATCCACGAAGGAAGAATTGATAGTGCCACAGCAATGTGCAAAAGCACAGATAATCCTGTGTCGAAAATGATTCTTAAAGGAATAAACCGTATTGGTCACCCTCTTAACGATGTTAGCACTGCTATCGAAAATGTTGGAAAACTTGAGGTTTATAAACTAGAGAAAAACCTTCCTACACTTGCTACTGTTGCTGGTGCTGCTCCTATGATTGGTTTCCTTGGAACTGTTATTGGTATGATTCGTGCTTTCTACGATATGTCGCAAGTGGCTGGTGGAAATGTTGACATTCAACTATTATCAGACGGTATTTATACAGCCATGGTAACAACTGTTGCTGGTTTATTAGTAGGTATTGTTGCTTATTTAGCATACAATATGTTAGTAGCTAAAGTAGAGAAAGTGGTATTTAACCTTGAGGCAACAACCACCGAATTTATGGATTTACTTAACGAACCTGCTAACTAATAACAGCTATGAGTATTAAATCGAAAAATAAGGTTAGTACAACTTTTAGTATGTCGGGAATGACAGACATTATTTTCCTGCTACTAATTTTCTTTATGATAACCTCCACAATGGTAAATCCTAATGCCTTAAAATTATTGCTTCCACAAAGCGATAATCAGGTGTCGGGTAACCGTGCAACAACAGTTTCAATAAGCAAAGATTTACGTTTTTATATTGAAGATGCTCCTGTTTCAATTAACGAACTCGAGATTAAACTTCAAGAAAAACTTATGTTTCACAAAGAACCTGTTATTTCGTTACATGTCGACAAAAGTGTTCCTATGGAACAAGTTGTTAAAGTAATGAACATTGCCAAAAACAATAAATACAAGCTAATTCTTGCTACATCGCCTGTTAGAAGATAGTAATAAATGAAAGAGTATATAATTAAACATAAAGAAGGGATAATAGGAACAATACTATTTCATATGATAGTATTGGCTTTTATTGTCTCTTTTGGTCTTACTACTCCTCTACCCCTTCCGGCCGAAGAGGGTATTCTTCTAGATTTTGGCGATTCTAAAATTGGTATGGGTGAAAATTTACAAGAGTCTACAATAACTCCTAAATCGAAGCCTACTCCTCCTCCAACACCTGTTGAAAAAATTGAGGAAGAGCAAAATATGACGCAAGATTTTGAAGAAGCTCCAGTTATAGAACAGAAGAAAGAGGTTGTAAAAAAGAAAAAAGAAGATACTCCTAAACCTGTCGAACAGCCAAAACAAGAAGAGGTTGTTGAACCCGTTAAAGAAGAACCTGTTGTTGAGGAACGAAAAGCAAATCAAAATGCTCTTTTCCCTGGAAATACCAACAGCACATCAACACAAAACAGTAATCAAGGTGATTCTAACCAAGAAGGTGGAAACAAAGGAGTAGAAGATGGCGAAGTAGGTGTTAACAACTACGATGGTACACAAAGTGGTGGCGAAGGTGTTTCGGTTAGCCTTAATGGCCGAACAAGAGTTAACCTTCCAAAACCTAACTATAACATTAACGAAGGTGGAATTGTAGTGGTTCAAATTTCGGTTAATCGCGAAGGTGTTGTAACAAGCGCCGTACCTGGAGTAAAAGGATCTACAACACTTAACGAAGCTCTTCTAAATGCTGCAAAAAAAGCTGCTCTTAATGCTCGTTTTAATCGCAAACCCGATGCAGCGGCCACACAATCGGGAACAATAACCTACGTATTTAAGTTGCAGTAAAAGAAACAGAAAAATTTTAGTGAAATAATTTTCCTAGAGACGTTGCATGCAGCGTCTCTTTTTATTTATGCATTACAGACAATCACTAAAACTCGATTTATAGCTAAATACAAAACCAGATGCTAGACAAATCACTTTTTTTGCCCTAAACAGTAACTTGTAGCTATACAAACTACTGTTTTTACTCTAAACAATACCTTGTGGCTGTACAAACTACTGCTTTTGCTCTAAACAGCAACTTGTGGCTGTACAAGCTACTGTTTTTACTCTAAACAGTAACTTGTGGCTGTACAAACCACTGTTTTTGCTCTAAACAGTAACTTGTGGCTGTACAAACCACT
>JAFGOQ010000067.1 GCA_016926405.1 Bacteroidales bacterium | reverse complement strand
TGGTTGTAAGCGTGGCTACGTATTAAGAAATCTTAATAACTGTTTTTTGTCCAATTTGCACTTATTAAGAAATCTTAATGACTATTTTTTGTTCAGTTTACACTTATTAAGAAATCTTAATAACTGTTTTTTGTCCAATTTGCACCTATTAAGAAATCTTAACGACTAATTTTTGTTCAGTTTACGCTTATTAAGAAATCTTAATGACTATTTCTTGTTCAGTTTACAGCTATTAAGAAATCTTAATAGCTGTTTTTTGTTCAGTTTGTACTTATTAAGAAATGTAATTAACCCCAAAAAAAAGCTTTGTTTCTCTCTTGTAACATTTGGTTTAAGTGCATAAGAACCTGCATATTTATTATTACTGTTTACAGCCTAGTATATTTATGGTTTATTCTGTTTTAATAAAGTAGTTAATGTGAATTTTTTTTTCGTAGGTAGTAAAACTTGTATGTTAGTGTTCATGGGCATTTCGAATAAATTTTCCATTGTTAAACGGTAAGTGGTTGATAAAAAATTGCCTAAGTGCTTGTTGTTAAGAAAAATGTTTTTTATTTTCAGATATCTTATTTAAATATTTTATGAAAAGTTAAATTTTACTAGCATGAGAAAAATTAATTTTAACAGTCGTAACAGTGAATTAGGAGCGTGTATTTTAGGTATTATTACCGAGTTGAAGAAGCATAATTGGGAATCGGATGCAATGATGTTGCAGCTGATTTCTTTGTTTGAGGCCCTTTATGCTAAATTTGAAGAAGCAGTTGGTAAGTCGATAAAAAACCAATATACCCGCGAACTAAGCGATTCAGACAGTAAGTTAGACAATAGCTTTTTGGCGTTAAAGTATGTTCTTAAAGCTCTTATGTATCGTGCCGACGAGTTGATTCGTGAGAAAGCTCAAAAATTGATGAGTATTATTGAATCAAACGATGAGTATATGAACACTCGTAGCTATAGTTCGCAGTTAACCCTAGTGTCGTCGACAATAGCAGAGTTCGACAGAGAAGAGAATAAAACATTGATTACCGATTTAAAGATTTCAGATTTTACTTCGGAGTTTAAAAATAATTTTGAAGAATTTAAGACAATGTATCAGTTTAGTATAGAGGGTAATGTAGAGCTACTAAACACACCTGCTGCAACATCTATTCGTCCCGAAATTTTTACTCTTATTAACGAAAAGCTTATTCCTTATTTATCGACAATGGCAAGTTTTAAACCCGATGTATACGATGGTACGAAGCAAGCTATTGAGGTACATATAGACAAGATAAACCGTGTTGTTAAAGCACGTTATACTCGCGCAGCAAATGTGGTAGATGAGGCGTGATTCCATTTTTTATTTTTAATTTAGTATGAGTTGTCCCCGGAATTATTTTCGGGGGCAATTTTTTTTATAAGCCTATATCTTTAGTTAATAGTTGTAATGATTTTGTTGTTAGAGTTTTAATGATGTCTGAAATAGGTTGACCACTTCTTTAAAAAACATTGTTTCATAAAAAAAAGCGGTTAACATAATTTAGGCAATTCGCATCATACATCTTAAATCATAATTTTTACATCTTACTTTGTAAATCGTACCTATTAACACTTGCTTTTGGTGTTTGTCTGCCGAAACGTCATTATAAACCCCTGTTTACCTGCCGTATTGACATTAGCTGGTTAAAAACTATGTCTAAATTTCCGAAAACTATTTTTGGCAAAAGGTTTGATTATATGTAGTCAGAGAATGCGCAACTCTTATTAATAAATTAATTAAAACAATAATAATTTTTAGGAGGATAAAAAGATGAGAACTTTAAGAACTACAAACGGACTTTACCCACTATTTAATTCTTTGCTTGACGATATTTTAGTTGAATCGAACAAGAAAGTATATGAAAACAGATACACTCCCGAAACTCGTTTTAGAGAAACAAAAGAGGAATATACCGTTGAACTTGCTGTTCCAGGACTAAGCAAAGAGGATTTAAATATTGATTTTTCGGACAATTACTTAACCATTAGTAATAGTAAGAGCGAAGAGCCAAACGACGATGAGAAAAAGGATATGAATGTAAATAGCCTGTTTAATCGCAAATATCACAAGGTTATTTCGTTGCCCGAAGATGGTATAGATACAGAAAACATAAAAGCAAATCTTTTAAACGGAATATTAACAATTGCAATTCCAAAGAAAGAGAAGGTTGAGATAAAACGCAGAATAGAGATTCTTTAATTTAGGTTAAGTTTTAGTAGAGACAAGGCAACGCCTTGTCTTTGCGCTGTTTAATATGTAATTTTTGTTTTAAATTAGCATTACCACACAGTTTAAAGAGACAAGGCACTGCCTTGTCTTTTTGTTTTTATAACCAATTAATTTGTGAGAATGTAATTGTTGGCTATTTTTACAGCCCTTATATTAAGGCTTTGTTTATAACTAATTAATTTTTAATGTCTACCACTGTACTGTTTATTATAAATCCTATCTCGGGTAAGCGAGCTGGGTTAAAAGCTAAATCTATTATCGAAAAAAAAATAGATAGCAATCTGTTTTCATATAAAATAGAAGAGACCCAATATGGTGGTCATGGTACAGAGATAGCCGAAAGCAATAAGAATAATTTCGACATTATTGTAGCTATTGGTGGCGACGGAACTATTAACGAAGTGGCTAAAGGATTGGCAGGATGTTCGAATGTGAAAATGGGTATTGTGCCAACCGGATCGGGAAATGGATTGGCTCGACATCTTAATATTCCTTTAAAGATGGATGAGGCTATTGAGGCTATCTTTTCGGATAAATGCACCGCAATTGATACCTGCTTTATTAACAATAACTTTTTTATAAATGTTGCCGGATCGGGTTTCGACGCTTTTGTTGCTTACCTGTTTAACAGTGGAAGCGGTCGCGGTTTATTTAATTATGTTAAGATTACTGTAAAAGAATTTTTCCGCTACAAGCCTCTTGTTTATACAATTACTTCTGATACTGAGAGTGTGCAAAAAACAGCTCTTTCGGTTTCTTTTGCTAACTCGTCGCAGTTTGGTAATAACGCCTATATTGCACCCAAGGCCAATATTTCCGACGGGTTAATTGATTTGGTAATTGTTAATAAGTTTCCAATATGGAAAACACCATTCTTAGCTGTCAGCCTTTTTAACAAAACATTATACAAGTCAAAACATATTGAGACTCTACAAGCCAAACAATTTACAATTGATTGCAATGGTAAAAACTATGTTCATTACGATGGCGAATCGTTAGAGCTGGATTTTCCTTTGACAGTGAAGGTTTCTGATAATAAATTGATGGTTATTTGTTAGAGAATTTAGTTGTTAATAACTATTATTTATAAGATTTAGTAGAGCGAAGTAGGAGAGTTGTTATTTTAAATTTCAACGTTTCTACTTCGCTTAACTATATAAATTGTTATCAACCAGAGTTATTTTTTAACACTCTGTTTCTGATTATTAAGTTGTTTTTAAGCGATTTATATTATAAGACTGAAATATATCTATCGCCTCTATCGTACGATAAAAACAAAACTCTAGCCCCTTTTGGCAAATTAGCCTTGTTAATAGCAATAGCCGATGCAGCTGTCGATATTCCTAAAAACAACCCTTCTGTTTTTGCTAATTGACCAACCATTTGTATGGCTTCTGGACTATCTACTTTAATAACTTCATCAATAATATCGACATTTAAATTATTGGGAATAAAGCCTGCTCCAATACCCTGTATCTGATGTTTACCAGGCGCTTCGCCACTAATAACAGCCGACGACTGCGGTTCAACGGCAATAATCTTAATTGCCGGAAAATGTTGTTTCAAAACCGCCGCAATACCCGAAATATGTCCACCAGTACCTACGCCAGCAACTAAATAATCTAGCCCATCGGGAAAATTGTTAATAATCTCTAGTGCTGTTGTTTTTGAGTGAATATTTGGATTATCGGCATTATTAAACTGCATGGGCATCCAGTAGTTATTGTTGTTATTAACAATTTCCGAAGCTTTGTCTATTGCTCCTTTCATACCCAAGACACCATCGGTTAATATAATATCGGCTCCATAAATAGTCATTGTTTTTCTACGTTCAATCGACATTGTTTCGGGCATAACCAAAATAACCTTATAACCCAAAACAGCTCCAAACATTGCCAGTCCAATTCCTGTATTACCCGATGTTGGCTCAATAATTATTGAGTTTGGCTTTAAATCGCCACGCTTTTCGGCCTCTTTTATCATTGCCAAGGCAACACGGTCTTTTATGCTTCCTCCGGGGTTCTGACCCTCTAACTTAACATACACTTGTTGTTGTGTGAACATTTTGTTTAGCTTAACCAATGGTGTGTTTCCTACTAAATCTAATATTGAATTTGCTATCATAACTATTTTGTTTTACTGATTAGTGATTTGTGTTTAATTGTTGCTACTTCTAAATAAGCATACATTACAATGATTATAATGGGTTAATATTTTTTATTGTTACCGATGCGTCGTTTTGTACTAATGAATAAGGCTTTACACTTTTTGTTAGCCAAACATTTCCGCCAATAATCGAATTGTTTCCAACAACTGTATTGCCACCTAAAATTGTTGCCCCCGAATAAATTGTTACGTTATCTTCAATTGTAGGATGACGCTTTATTTCTGGATTCTTAAGATTGAGTGCGCCTATTGTAACACCTTGGTAAATTTTAACATAATTGCCAATTACTGATGTTTGCCCAATAACCACACCTGTGCCATGGTCGATGAAAAACGGAACACCAATAGTTGCTTCTGGATTAATATCTATTCCTGTTTCGCGGTGAGCAAATTCGGTCATTAGCCTAGGAAGAACTTTTGCGCCAATTAACGATATGGCATTAGCCATGCGATATACCATAATGGCAAATAATCCAGGGAAGCACGATACAATTTCGCGCATTGAGTGTGCCGAGGGATCGCCATCTTTAATAAATTCGGCATCTTGTTTTAGTTTCGAAATAACATTCCAAAGAATAGAGCTAAACTTATCGATGTCTAATTTAATATTAGTTCCGTTTAGCCTAAATAGGTTGTTCAACAGTAAATTGCACTGTTCAATTTCTTCAATTACCTCAGCTTCCGACATGCCTTTCGAGCTAAAGAATAGTTTGTACAATGAGCTTATTAGCTCTTCGGTTTTTTGTTTTACATCTGCACTGTACGAATTGTCGATACTTTGTAGTTCAGTTATTAGTTTGTTCATGAATTATAGTATTGTGTTTGTGAATTTATTTTTGTGCGCAAAAAAAAGGCCTCTCCGCAATGGAAAGGCCTTTTTTATATTTTAATGTAGCTATATAGCTAAACAATAATATAAGAACATACCTCTCCCGGTCGGTTGCAACAACAACAGATACAGTTTAACGAGATATTTTTGATGTTCTTAATCATTTATGCTTCTATAGTTTCTATTCCTTTTTTAATTCTATCAATAGTTTCTTGTTTACCAATTAGCTCGGCTATTTTAAACAAATCGGGACCTTTACCAGCACCAACTAAACATAGACGTAAGCAATTCATTACTTGTCCCATGTTGTATTCATTATCTTGAATTAGCTTAACAACAGCGTCGTGACCAATTTGTTCGGCGAAGGTATCTATCTTTTCTAGTTCGGCAATAACTTGGTTTAAAATTTCACCCATTCCCTCTTTCCAACGCTTTTTTATAACTTTCTCGTCATATTCAGTTGGAGCTTCGAAAAAGAATGAAGCTTGTTCCCAGAAATCAGGAATAAGAACAATGCGCTCTTTTATTAAACCTACAATTTGTTGAAGTTTTTCGTCTGTTACTTCAATACCTTTTTCTTGTAACTGAGGCTTAAAGTAATCAACTAATTCGCTATCGTTTTTCGACTGTATATATTGTTGATTGAACCAACGAACTTTATCAGGATCGAAGCGCGAGCCCGATTTACCAACTCTCTCAAGCGAGAATAGTTCGATAAGCTCGTCCATCGAGAAAATTTCTTTATCGTTACCTGGGTTCCATCCTAAAAGAGCCATGAAGTTAACAAAAGCATCGTTCAGGTATCCCGATTCGCGGTAACCCGAAGCTTCGTCGCCCTCTTGCGAAATCCATTTAAGAGGGAACACAGGGAATCCTAACTGATCGCCATCGCGCTTGCTAAGTTTTCCTTTTCCTGTAGGTTTAAGTATTAATGGAAGATGAGCAAATTGAGGAGCTTCCCAGTTAAGAGCCTCGTACAACAACACATGTAATGGCATCGATGGTAACCACTCTTCGCCACGAATAACGTGTGATATTAACATTAAATGGTCGTCGACAATATTTGCAAGGTGATATGTAGGCAGTCCGTCGCTCTTAAACAGAACTTTATCGTCAAGAGTATTGGTATTAACTTTTACTTCGCCACGAATAATATCGTTCATAACAACAATTCTATCTACAGGCATTTTAAAGCGAATAACATAAGGAACACCTGCCGACAGTTTAGCCTGAACTTCGTCGTTTGATAATTTCAAAGAGTTGTTCAGTGATAATCGTGTTGAGTTGTCGTATGTAAAAGTTTTCTTCTGCTCTTCGTGCTCTTTACGAATAGCGTCAAGCTCTTCGGGAGCATCAAAAGCATAATAAGCATTGCCGTCGGCAACAAGCTTGTCGGCAAATTCTTTGTAAATGGCCTTACGCTCCGATTGTTTATAAGGAGCTAAATTGCCACCTACCGAAAAACCTTCGTCGATAGTTATTCCGCACCATTTAAGCGATTCAACTATGTAATCTTCGGCACCAGGAACGTATCTTGTTTGGTCGGTATCTTCAATGCGAAGTAAAAAATCGCCACCATGTTTTTTAGCAAACAGATAATTAAAAAGCGCGGTGCGAACACCACCTATATGTAATGGTCCGGTAGGACTTGGGGCAAATCTAACTCTTACTTTACTCATAACTATTTATTTAATTTTTTTGCAAAAATACACCGATTACTTTAATAAGCACATTTTTACTATAAAAAAGTAGAGACGCACAGCAGTACGTCTCTACTTATTATTTTATCTTAAAAATACTAATACATTCCTTTGTCAAACTTAACGCGAACTTTATCAAGCATGTCAATAGTCATCTTGTTAAGATCGTATTTAGGATTCCATCCCCACTCAGCACGAGCACAAGAGTCGTCCATAGAGTTTGGCCATGAATTTGCAATTGCTTGCTTAACAGCGTCAACATTGTAATCCATAGTAAAAGTAGGGATATGCTTTTTAATTTCGGCAGCAATAATTTCTGGATCAAAACTCATTGCAGCAATATTGAACGAGTTACGGTGCTTAAGTTTAGTAGGGTCAGCCTCCATAAGTTGAACACACGAATCAAGAGCATCTGGCATATACAACATGTCAAGGAAAGTTCCTGCACCTAAATTACAAGTGTATTTGTTGTATTTAATAGCATCGTAATAAATCTCAACAGCGTAGTCTGTTGTTCCTCCTCCAGGAAGAGTAACATTTGAAATAATACCAGGGAAACGTACCGAACGAGTATCAACACCAAAACGAGTATGATAATAATCGCTTAACATTTCGCCTGCAACTTTACAAACACCGTAAATGGTTGTAGGCTGCATTATAGTATCTTGAGGAGTGTTATCGTGTGGCGTATTAGGACCAAAAGCACCAATAGAACTAGGAGTAAAAACAGCACAACCGTTGTCTTTAGCAATATTTAAAGAGTTCTCAAGGGCTCCCATATTAATTTTCCAAGCCAACATAGGATCTTTTTCGCCAGTAGCCGATAAAAGAGCAACCATATTAAAAATGGTATCTATTTTATGTGTTTTAACAATCTCGGCAAAACGCTCGCCATCAAGTGCATTTAGCTTAGCAACAGGACCATCAGATAAAGCTTGTAGTTTAGCTTCGTCTAAATCTGCAGCAACAACATTATTTACGCCGTAAATACCTCTTAAATAAGGAACTAGTTCTGAACCAATCTGTCCACCAGCCCCAACGATTAGAATTTTTTTCATGTGCTTATTTTTATTTAATTTTTTTATTAACAAGTAACCACTAATAGTTCTCAATCAACAAATTACAACACTGCAGATTGTTTAAAACGTAAATGCAAAAATATATTATTCAAACAGATAAACATAAAATAATATCGAATTTCTTTTAGTCATAAAAATATTTTAGAGCAGAAAACTGTTTTACACACTGTTTAATCAAATAAATAGCTGAATAATGGAACCTAATTATTTTTTACCCGAAATTTTTGGGAATTCAAAATTAGGACGTATGAAAAGCCAACCACAAATTAATAGATTAATCATTGCGTTAATTGTTTTTACGGCAATATGTAGCTGTATAAAGAAGGATGAGTTTGATTTTGATAAGTTGTCCACAGATATTGAATGGACTCCAGAGTTTGCTGTTCCTCTTGGTAAGATAAGTGTTAAAACGGGTGATCTTTTGGGAGAGGATAATATCTCGTTTGATAATGGGTATGTAATGTACGATAATGATTCAATTGCACATATTGTTTTTAATGGTGATAAATTGTTTGATTTTGAATTTGAAACCGTTGTGGAGGTTGGTACTATCACAACACCAGTAACTGAGTTGGATCCGCCAGCTGCATTGAGCGCTGCAGGAACTTATTCGGGCTTACCTACAAATGCAACATCTACTAATGTTTCGGGCACTATTGAGTTAGATGCAGGAGACCTTATTAAATTGCTTGAGATTTCGGGAAGTACATCATTTGATATACATTTTACTAACGATTTGCCTCTTCCTGCTATTTTACATTTGAGCTTTGATAATTTAAAAAATAATGGACTAGCGGTTCAAGAAACAATTAATATACCAGCAAATGGAGAGATAACTCATTCAATTGAATTAGAAAGTCTGATGATAGATTTTTCTGCCAATTATCCTTCAAACGATATTGAATATGATGTAGACTTTATTATAGAGTCCACAACCGAGACATTTGTACTTGATGGAACTGAAAAGATTAGTTTTTATACTACAATTGATGGATTAGATATCTCAGAAGCTAAAGGAGATTTTGGTCAGCAAACACTTCAAATTGATCCTGGGATCTTAGATATGGATATTTCGGCTCTTCAAGATTTTGATGGAGATATTGAATTTACTGATCCTACAATGACTTTGGTATTTGAGCAGAGTATGCTTGTTCCATTTACCATCGATTTAGGATTACAAGGGTTAAAGCCCGATGGTTCAATAAGAGATTTAGCATTCAATGATATTCAACCCGATCAGATTACTGACCCAAATGAATTAGATGAACGATTTGTTAGTTCTTTTCTACTTACAAAGGTTAATTCTGATATTGAAGAATTTTTTAAAAATCCCGAATTCGATCAGATAAATTATAATCCTACTATTTCTTTAAATCCAGGTCCCGTTGATGTTTTTACATCTCCAAATATTATTAGAGCAGGCTCGTCAAACAATGTGACTATGAATATTGATTTGCCTCTTATAATGAAACTTAAGAATATTGAATTTACCGACACTCTTGATGATATTAGTATTCTTCAGAATGTTGAATCGGCCTCGTTGTATTTTAAAGCAAAAAATGGCTTACCCTTCGAAGCAGAATTATCAACGCTAACACTTCTTGATGAAAATGATATTGAATTAGCCTCAATTGATGTTCAAGTTATTTTTAGTTCTAGTGCAATTATTGAAAACTCCTCGGGTCACTTTTATGTAGATACTACACAAATAGCATCTCAAATAAACAAGGTTTCGTTAGATAAGGCTTTTACATCGAAAATAACAGAAAATGGCAAGATTGTATTTGGCATTACATTAAATACTAGTTTGTTGGGTACTAAAGCTGTTGCGTTGCATAGTTACGACCAATTAGAAATGGGTATTTCTGTTGAGGCAAAAATTGATACTTCAAATTAAACTTTGAAAAATAACAATTAAGTATTACGAAAATATCCATTTGAAAGAGATTAAAAAGTAGAAGTTTTTTGTTGGTGGGTGCGATATTGAAAATAGAAAACAAATAAAAGCGAAAAACATGAAAATAAAAATAAGATATATAGGGATATTAATAGCAATGCTATGTTTAGGAAATGTTTCAGCTCAGGATTTTAATAGTACAATGTATTTTATGAAGAATACATATCAAAGTAGATTTACTAATCCTGCTTTTAGCCCCGATGCCAAAGTGTATTTCGAGTTTCCTGCTTTAAGCTCAACATACATTAGTTATAGTAATAATTCGTTTTCGAAAAATACTTTAATCCATATGGGTACTGGTTTAAAGGCCGACTCGTTAGTAATTGATATTCCAAATTTCTTTAATTCAATAAAAGATGTTTCTGTAATGAATCAATCTATGGAATTAAATTTATTTGGTTTAGGTGTTCGATCTGGTGATATGTTTTTTTCGCTTCGGTTTTCAACACATGAGAGGTTAAGCATGGAGATAGGGAAAGATTTAGTAGGATTTTTCTACTATGGTAACTCTAGATATAAGGGGGAAACTTTAACAACAACTGGTCTTGATATTGATAACCAAATTTATAATCAGTTGGCATTAGATTTCTCTATGCCTTACGATGATAAATTAACAATTGGAGCTGGCATTAAGGTGTTAATGGGGGTAATGAATGTTAATACAAAAACTTCTCAAGTTGATTTTTATACTTCTAATACTGGCGATTCTTTAAATATACAGACAACTCAACTTATGCAAGTGAGTTTACCTTTTGAGTTAGAAATAGATTCCGAGAACAATATTGAAGATTTATTAACAGATGATATAGATGTTGGAAATATTATTGGTACCAAGAATATGGGTTTTGGTATTGATTTAGGAGCTACATACAAAATGTTGGACGATAAGTTATTGTTATCGGCAAGTATTATTGATTTAGGATATATAAAGTGGAAAAATAATGCCTATCTGCTTGAGCATAATGGTGAAATAGCTTTCAATGGAATTGATTTTTCTTCGGAAATAACAGGTTCGGATAATGCCAAAGATCCAATAGAAGAGTGGACAGACTCTATTATTGATGATATGAAAATGGTTGCCTTAAATCAGAAGTATAGTACAATGTTACCTACAAAAATTTATCTGGGAGGTACATATCAGCTTCATAAATATTTGAATGTAGGTTTTCTTATGAGAACAATTTTTATAAATCAGAAACCTAAGATGGGTTACACTTTGTCTGCAAATACAAGTGTTGGGAATTGGTTGGGTTTTTCAGCTGCTTATACTATAGGAAATAAAACATTTAATAATATAGGCCTTGGATTAAGTTTAAAAGGAGGTCCTTTGCAATTCCATATTGTTACGGATAATATATTAGGTATTACATCTTTGCATACAGCTAAAAATATAAATCTGAGGTTTGGATTAAATCTGCAATTTGGAAGAGTTAAAAAGAAAGTAGATGAAGAAACGGGTTCTATTTAAGAACCCGTTTTATAATTTTACTATTTATCCGCATTTACTTATGCCACAATCTTGACATGTTAGGCAGCCCTCTTGATAAACAAGTTTATCTGATCCACATTCGCCACAAACAGCTCCGTCTTTGGCTTTTGTTCCATCAGGGATGTATTTCTTAAGAGCTCTTTCTACTCCGCTTTTCCACGAATTAATCGATTCGCTATCGAGTACTAATGTTCCAATTAAAGAAACAACATCTTGAAGAGGTGTTCCGTATCTAAGGAAACCAGAGATTAATTTAGCATAATTCCAGAATTCTTTGTCGAACATATGCGACAGACCACCAAGAGTATTGGTGTAGCCATACTTATCAATATATTGAAAGTCGTAACGCGAACCTTCTTCGTCTTTTACTTTAACAATTTTACCTTCGGTTATGCGCTTTGGAATAGGGAACATCTCTTCGTCGGCAAAACCAGTGAAAATCTCGTATGGTCTACCTTCGTATAGTCCCACAAAAGCAATCCATTTTTCGTGATTATTATTGAATCGAATAATTTCGGCATCCAAAACTCTTGGGCGTTTTACAGGGCCAGCGTGTTGTGGAGCTTTATTTTTGTCATTCTTATCGGCTGAGACTAGTACTCCTGCACGCGAACCATCACGATAAACAGTAACACCTTTACAGCCATGTTCCCATGCTGTTTGATATACTTTGGCAACAACATCTTCGGTAACCTTATTAGGTAAATTTACAGTAACCGAAATTGAGTGATCAACCCATTTCTGAATGGCTCCTTGCATTTTTACTTTATTAACCCAGTCAATATCGTTTGATGTTGCTTTATAATAAGGAGACTTTTGAACAGCTATTTGAAGATCTTCATCACTCATATTCTCAATTTGCTTTTGGTTGTAGCCATTCATCTCTAACCAGGTAACAAATTTGTGATGGAAAACTATATATTCTTCAAACGAATCGCCAACCTCATCAACAAAAGCAATTTTAGATTCGTTTTCGTTAGGATTTACTTTTCGTCTGCGTTTATAATATGGTAAGAAAACGGGTTCAATTCCCGATGTTGTTTGTGTCATAAGTGATGTTGTTCCTGTAGGAGCAATTGTTAATAATGAAATATTACGTCTACCATGTTTTTCCATCTCTTTATAAAGTTCTGGATCGGCATCTTTAATACGATTTACAAAAGGATTATTTGCTTCTCTCTCGGTATTATAAATAGCAAACGCACCACGCTCTTTAGCCATTTCAACAGATGAACGATAAGCTTCTAAAGCAAGAGTTTTGTGTACCTTAACTGAGAAATTAATTGATTCATCGGAACCATATCTGTAACCCATTGCAGCATGCATATCGCCTTCGGCAGTAATACCAACACCAGTACGACGTCCTTCTAAAGCTTTATTTTTGATATTTTCCCAAAGAAGTAATTCAACTCTTTTTACCTCTTCGTTCTCTGGATCTTTTTTAATTTTTGCAATGATTCTATCAATCTTTTCTATTTCAAGATCAATAATGTCGTCCATAATACGTTGTGCTTTACGCGAATGATCGATAAAAAGATCTAAATCAAACTCGGCATCTTTTGTAAATGGATTCTTTACATAGCTATATAAATTAATTGCCAATAAGCGACAACTATCATATGGGCATAATGGAATTTCGCCACAAGGATTAGTTGAAACAGTTTTATAACCTAAGTCGTCGTAACTATCGGCAACCGATTCTCTGATGATTGTTTCCCAAAATAAAATTCCTGGTTCAGCCGATTTCCATGCGTTATGAACAATCTTTGACCATAATTGACGAGCATTTATCTCTTTTTTATAAGTTGGTTTTTCGGAATCGATAGGGTATTGTTGAATATATGGTGAGTTGTTAATAACTGCACGCATAAAGTCATCGTCAATTTTTACCGAAACATTAGCTCCTGTAATTTTTCCCTGAGTCATTTTGGCATCAATAAAATCTTCAGAATCGGGATGCTTAATTGAGATGCTTAACATAAGAGCTCCTCTACGACCATCTTGTGCTACCTCGCGAGTAGAGTTAGAGTATCGCTCCATAAACGGAACAACTCCTGTTGATGTTAAAGCGCTGTTTAAAACAGGGCTTCCTTTTGGGCGAATGTGCGATAAATCGTGCCCAACACCACCTCGGCGTTTCATAAGTTGAACTTGTTCTTGGTCGATTTTCATTATTCCGCCATACGAGTCGGATGCACCATCGTTGCCAATAACAAAACAGTTTGATAACGATGCTGTTTGAAAATCGTTACCAATACCAGTCATTGGACCACCTTGTGGTACAATATATTTGAAATCTTTTAACAAGTTGTAAACCTCATCCTCTGACATAGGATTTGGGTACTTCTTTTCTATTCTGCTGATCTCTGATGCTAATCTTCGATGCATTTGATCGGGATTGCTTTCGAAAATATTTCCGTACGAATCTTTCAGTGCATATTTATTAATAAATACTGTTCCTGCTAATTCGTCGCCTTTAAAATATTTTGTCGACTCTTTTACTGCCTCTTCAAACGAGTAATTTTTTGTTCCTTCTTTCACGTGGTTTTGCTCCAATTTTTGTCCTACAGTCATTTTTTTTAGAGATGCTTAAATTAGTTAAAACTTCATTTAAATTTAATCCTTTGAGTAATTGCGAAATAGTTTTTTCTAACTACTAATTTTAGGTTGAGGCAATTTAAGAATACCTTTATTACCAATCAAACAATACCCTTTTGTACTTATTAACAAGAGTAGTTTGTACCTGTGTTATATTATTGAAAAATAATAATTTGCGGGTGTTGATATGTTAAATATTAGGATTAAAAATAAGCGAAGCAAAGGTGCGTTGTTAATAAAATAACAGTGACTTTTTGCTTCGCTCACAATGCGCAAATACCATAAAAAATATTGTAAATAGGCTACAATCAAGGTGTCCGAAAAGCTACCAGATATTAGTTGCTAATTATTCTTTGATAAGTGGTATTAATGGCGAAATGTCACCATCAATTTTATCGATTTTTAGATTTAGAATTTTAGCCAATAATGGATACATATCGATATTTCGCATTTTATTTACGGTAATGCCTTTTTTAAAACTAGGTCCAATAGCATAAAAAATTGCTTGCATGTCTTTATTTGAATTATCGTATCCATGAGTTCCTCCAATATAACCAACATTTTTAATGTAAATAGACCACGAGCTATCAGCAACAACAACGAACTGTCCAATACAACTGTTTTTACCGAAATTTAATCTGTTTGGAATAGAGTCTTTCTTCCAGGTTGTAGAATGAGGAATTGTTAACAATTGTTGATAAAGTTTTTCTTCTCTGTTTTTCTTTGCTGTAAACATAAAAACAGGATTATTTCCATACCAACTTTTTACGTCTTTTAATTTTACATAATCGGCAATATTAACAATTCTTTTGATGTTTAATTCGCTCATGCCATGATCTGAAGTGATAATAATATCGATACTATCGGCTATTGAAGAGTTAGAAATTGTTTGAAAAACCTTCTTTGTAAACGAATCGATATATGATATCTGTTTTTTTACTTCGTTACTATTTGGTCCATACTGATGGCCATATTTATCGGGTTGTTCAAAGTACATCATAATTAATTTGGGGCGCTCGGTATATGGTAAATTAATCCATTTTTTTAGAGTGTCTAATCTGTTGTTGTATTTTAGCCTTGAACTGTATTTATAATAATAGGAGGGACGAACTCCTTTAATTTCGGCCTCGCAACCAACCCAAAACAGAGTAGCACTTTTAACTCCTTGTTTTTCGGCTGCAACCCAAATAGGTTCGCCACCATAGAATCGACCATCGGTAACTGCTTTTCTGTTACTAATGCGATATTCTGCCTTTAATTCTTTTGAATAAAAAGAGTTTAATACTATGCCATGATTATCGGGGTATAGACCTGTAGCCATGCTGTAATGATTGGGAAATGTTTTTGAAGGAAAACAAGGTTGACATTGCATAACTCTTGCTCCATTTGCCTGAACAGAATCAAAAGTTGGGGTTTCAACTTTTTCGGGATAATCCCAACGAAAACCATCGTACGATATTACTAGCAAATACTTACTTTTTGATGTTTGCGCTACTATTGAACATAGTGAAAGTGCAAAAAACACAACTATTATATAAAATTTATTACTCTTCATATATCTGCCTATGTTATAGTTTAAGGTTGATGATTATTTACTTTTAGATTAATGTAAAGATATGGCTGTTTCAACTATCAATATAATATCTTACAATTCTCTTATATCAATGCTTAATTTTAAAAGAGCAAAAATATCATTTTGTTCGTATAAGAACCTTATTTAGTGTTAAGAGAATATATAATTTATGTTTTACAAACTACTGTTTTTGCTTTAAACGATAACTTGTAGTTGTGTAAGTAGTTGATTTTAATAAAAACTCTGCTGTTTAAAAAGGTTGGTTGCACAAAGTAGATGTTACAATTAGTAAATCTTTGCCTAATTTAAACAGTATGCCAAAATAGGGCATATAATATTTAGAGTTTCGAAAAAAAGAAAGCAGATTACACACTTTAAATTACTGCTTCTATGCACAAGGTTAGTGCTCCTATGCATGAATTTAGTGTTGCTATGCACAAGGTTGGTGCTCCTATGCATGGGTTTAGTGTTGCTATGCACAGGTTTAGTGCTCCTATGCATGGGGGTTAGCGTTGCTATGCAACAAGCAATACAATACCCATGCATAGCAAGGGTACAGGTATGCATAGCATGGCATATTGGTGCATAGCAAAGGGTAAGCATGCATAGCAAGGCATATTGATGCATAGCAAGGGTTAAGCATGCATAGCAGGGGTTAAACATGCATAGCAAGGCATATCGATGCATAGCAAGGGTTAAACATGCATAGCAAGACATATTGATGCATAGCAGGGGGTAAACATGCATAGCAAGGGTTAAGCATGCATAGCAAGGCATATTTGTGCATAAAAAAGGAGGCCGAAGCCTCCTAAATATTTAGAAAATATATTTTATTCCAATTTGTGCTTGCCAACGCGAACTGTTTAACGAGCCATCGCTTAAGTTATAAGCCTCGTCGTTAACAGGGCGTTTAAAGCTAAACTCTGGTGTGGTTTTATCAGCTTGCATTCCTTCAAATCTGATTAACTCAACATTTCCGTTTGAAGCATAATACATACGACCCCAATCGCGGTTAAGCATGTTTCCTATGTTGAAAACATCGAAAGTAAACTGAAGTGTTTGTTTACGATCTTTAACATTCATAAACAGATCTTGCGAAAAGTGGAAATCGAAGATATTTGTAAATGGAAGTCTTGCCGCATTACGCTCAGCATATTCGCCACGGTGTTTGCTTAAATATGGATCTTGCTCAATAAATGCATTAAGTTCATTCCATTGAGCCTGTGCTGTTGCAGCGTCTTTAAATATAATATCACTCTGTTTTGCGGGAATATAAATCAACGAAGGACCTTTTTTTGCTTCATTGACAAATTTTTCTGGATTACCATAAGTGTATGAATAAGGAGCACCTGACTGACCATTGTAGAACAATGAAACCGATGTTTTAAGGTGACCAATAAACTCTTTACTATAAGAGATCATTCCTACAATACGATGTCCCATATCGAAACCAGAAATTCCCAATTGAGCATTATTTCTTGCAATAGGGCTAGATACTAAATAGTTCCATTGTGAAGAGTTTTGCGAACTAGTTCCATCAAAAACCGACTCTGCTTTACCAAAAGTATACGCAATACTTGTATTCAGTCCAAAGTCGAAATCTTTACGCAACTGAGCTGTTAAATTATATGAATAACCTTTACTGGTATTATCACCCAACATAATTTGAGTGTATTTTGAATCTATACCATTATTTTTATAATTAAATAAAGGACGATCATCAGGAGTTCCAGTAGCATTTGCTGTAGATGGTTTAAGATTAACATCTTTCCAGAGAACATTATTAAGAGTTTTTGTATAGATAAACTCTAGCGATCCAACAATCCCGTATGGTAGTTTTTGATCGATAGCAATGTTTCCACGCAATATTTGAGGATACTTAAAATCTTCAGCATATAAATCTATTTGTCCACTTGCAGTAACGTCTTTTGAACCTACAGTTTGTGTTTGCCAATCAGGATTGAAAGGTTCTTGACCATATAAAGTACCCATCATTAACCCATTATTTGTATAAGAACCAGCTGGCCATACAAAAGGAACACGAGAGGTGAATATTCCTAAACCTCCACGAACTTGAGTAGTTTTATCGTTAAAAACATCCCAGTTAACACCAACGCGCGGAGACCACATTAATTGTGACTGTGGCATTGAACCACTTTTAGCCCCTTTTAAATCGTAACCACCAACACTTTCTAATAATGGAATTGTTGTTTCATTAAATCCTGGAATTTCAGCAGGATCTTTAAAGAATATTGGAATATCTACACGGATACCTGCAACTACTTTAAGATTATCTCTAACCTGCCACTCATCTTGTAAATAAAAACCAACTTGGGCAGCATTAAAATCAGCGGCAGCAGATGAACCATCACCTCTAATATCATCAAGTGCTGAATAAGTGATGCTGTAACTATCAGGTAACTGATTAGTCATAAAATCATTGTAATTACTATACGTATAGCTACCAAAAGCTTCTTTCATAAATAAATTATAAATTGAATAAAATTCATTATGAGTACCTATAGTTATTGTGTGATTCCCTTTATAAAGCTCAATATTATCAGTAATTGTATAAATATCCTGATCTAATTTATTACCTGTAGAAAAGGCTTCACTACCAAAATAAATATCTCCACTGCCATCTTTAATCCTAACTCTAGGGAAATTGGCTCCAAGAGGATCTCTATCATCTCTTGTCGAAGTAATTCCAATTTTTAAATTATTTGAAATAGTATTAGAGAAACGAGAATTTAATTCAATTGCAGAAGTATTTGTTACAGAAGGGAAGAATATACCTGAGTTGTAAAAACCAACAGAATTCTTATTTACACTGCTAGGGCTTAAATTTTCACCTTTAGTATATTGATGACGAACCATTAAACGGTGCTTTTTATTAATGTTCCAATCTAAACGAATTAGAAATTTTTCACCCTTTAGTTCTTCAGAATTATTAAGATAATCACCAGTTTCGTATCCATATTTAGACAACATATATGCACGTAGAGCATCTATTTCTGCCATTGTAGAGTTACCTGTATAGCCACTAAAATCGAAAGGCTTTGGAGTTATATCGCGTTGTCCTTCGTAATTCATAAAGAAGAACAATTTGTTAGTAACTAATTTACCACCTAAAGTAGCACCGTAAGTTTTTGCTGTAAAATCGGGTAATGCAATAGCTTCTTGTCCTTCGGCTAAATCGCCAGGAGTTTTTCCAGCAAGAGCTTGGTTACGGAATTTAAAGTAAGCCGAACCATGGAAATCGTTTGTTCCACTTTTAGTAACAGCGTTAATTCCACCACCAGCAAAACCACCCATTTTAACATCGTAAGGAGCAACAACAACTTGTACTTGCTCAATAGACTCGTAACTAATAGCCGAAACACCAGTCTGACCACCATTCATTCCGTTATCGGCAAGACCAAAAACATCGTTATTAACAGTACCGTCAACAAAAACCGAGTTGTATCGGTTGTTTGATCCAGCAATAGAAATACCAGCGCCAGTAACATTTGCTTGTGGTGTTAAACGAGTAAAATCGTTTAAGTTACCCGAAATAGAAGGGATTTTTGCTAACTCTTCTTTACCTATTACAGTCTCTGCTCCTGTGCGGTTACCATCAAAAATATCTTTTTGAGAAACTCGCGAAGCAACTACAATAACCTCTTCAAGAGCAACAGAAGATGGTTGTAACTGAACATCTACTCTCATTGTTTGACCAAGAGTAAGATGTACACCCTGTTTTTCATACTCGTTATAACCTACATAGGTTACTAAAATTTTGTAGGGACCACCAACAGGAAGGTTCACTAGTCTGAAGTTACCTTTCTCGTCTGTCATTGTACCAAATTGACCATCGGTAGGTACATGAATTGCCACTACATTTGCAATCTCCAATGGTTTCCCGTTTTCGTCGATAACTCTACCATTTAATGAAGAACTAGTAACCCCTTGTGAAAAGGCAGCTGTACTAATCATCAATAAAATAGCTAGAATAGACCAACGCATTAACTTGTTGTTCATTTGAGCTAAATTTAAGTTTAAAAAATATGTGATAAAATTACATCCGTGTAATATGTTTTTTGTTAAAACTTATATTAATTAATTGTT
>JAFGOQ010000066.1 GCA_016926405.1 Bacteroidales bacterium | reverse complement strand
GCTAATGCCAGACTAAATTTATCTCAAGACACTGTCGCGAGCTGATGCTAGACTGTGCAAATCTCCAAGACAATGTCGCGGGTTGATGCTAGACTAAATTTTCTTCAAAACGCAGTTTTGGAGCTGTGCAAGTCGCTTTTTTTTCAAAACAACATTCCAGACACTATTCTAACAATCAATATATTGTAACAATTGCTGAGAAAATGTTGCGATACACTTTTTTGAATGTTGCGATTTTGATGTGATAGATTTTTGCTCTACACAGATATAAAAAAGATATGTTTGCTTCGTCTTGAAACACAAGTTATAGATAGAATGCTTTTTATAGAATTTTTTAAATAATGTCTCATGCATTATTAAATATTTAGGTTAGTTTTTATAAATACTTTGTTTAGTTTTTTTGTAGGAGGTATTGACGAATACCTCCTCATTTTAGAAAGATTTTTTTCCAATTGACTCTTTAAACTTGCTAAACAACCAAAATGCTATCAATTTTGGACGTTGCAATTAAAAAAGAGTGTTTTCATAAATATAATTGTTTATTACAATTAGTTTAGTCACAATTTCGCAAAGTAGAGGGAGCTGTAAAAGGCGCCCTCTATTATTTTAACACTTTTCGTTAAAATTAATTGCAATTAATATTTAGCTTCGCACGTTATTACACCGACAATAAATATAACTATGCATAACACTTTTTCTAAAACACTTCTTGTAATAATCCTAACAACACTCTTTTCGGGATATATTAACGCCCAGCAAACATACACTATAAGCGGAAAAATTTCCGACTCGCAAACTGGTGAAGATTTAATAGGAGCCTCGGCCATTGAAACTTCGAGCAACATTGGCGCATCGGCAAATACTTATGGTTTCTATTCGCTTGAGTTATCGAAAGGGAAACACATTTTAGAGTTCTCGTTTATTGGATACAACTCAATAACAAAGGAAATTACTTTAAATAAAGACACTAAAATAAATATCGAGCTGTCGCAAGCTGGAATTAACATTGAAGAGGTAGTGGTTGTTGCCGAGAAGAAAAATTCTAACGTAACATCTACAGCAATGAGCATCGAGAAGATAGATATTTCGAAAGTAGAAAAACTACCAGTTATGTTTGGCGAGAAAGATGTGCTGAAAACTATTCAGCTATTGCCAGGTATTAGCACTGCATCGGAAGGCAGTAGTGGATTTAGCGTTCGTGGTGGATCAATCGATCAGAATTTAATATTACTCGACGAAGCTCCTGTTTATAGTGCATCGCATCTAATGGGTTTTTTCTCTGTTTTTAATTCCGACGCATTAAAAAATATGGCGGTTTACAAAGGTGGTATTCCTGCTAAATACGGAGGAAGAGCCTCGTCGGTACTCGATATTACTATGAAAGATGGTAACAGCAGAAATTTTTCGGCCTCGGGTGGCATTGGTTTAATATCGTCGCGATTAACAATAGAGGGACCAATTATTAATAACAAAATGTCGTTTGTGGTATCGGGTCGACGTAGCTATGCCGACCTTATTGGTAAGGCTTCGGGTCAGTTAGAAAACGATATGAGCCTTTACTTTTACGACCTTAACGCCAAAATTAATTACCGTGTAAACGAAAACAATCGCATTTTTATCTCGGGTTATTTTGGTCAAGACGACTTTGGTTTTAATAACATGGGAATGAATTGGGGTAATTCAACAGCAACATTGCGCTGGAATCACCTATACAATAGCAAACTTTTCTCAAACACTACACTTATATATAGCGACTACTCGTATGCCTTTAACTTTTCGGAACTAGGAAATATGTCGTCGGGAATTGAGGATTTTAATATAAAACAAGATTTTACATGGTTTTACAATCCAAAAAACACTATTAAGTTTGGTTTAAATAGCACCCACCATACATTTAATCCGGGTAAGTTTACCACGGGCAGTAATATTATTAGCGATATTGAAATTGAAGAAAAGAAGGCTATAGAGAGTGCTATTTACATCTCAAACGACTCAAAAATAACAGATAATTTATCGGCCGATTACGGTCTTCGTCTAACAATGTTTAACCAATTAGGAGCCGGTTGGAGTAAAACTTACGACGATATTAATACTGTTACCGACTCAACTTATTTTGGTGCAGGCCAAATAATGAAAAGCTATTTTGAGTACGAACCTCGCTTATCGTTAAGTTATCAACTATCCGATTATAATTCGATAAAAGCATCGTACAACCGCATGGCTCAGTACCTGCATCTACTATCAAATAGCACTTCGGGTCAGCCAACCGACACTTGGGTACCCAGTACAGCCAATGTTAAACCACTTATTGTAAACCAGTTTGCAATTGGGTATTTCCGCAACTTTTTCGATAACAATATTGAATTTTCTGTTGAGACTTATTATAAAGACCTGCACAATGTAACCGACTACGAAGATGGTACAAGCACTTTTTTAAATAGCGAAATAGAGTCGCAAATATTAACAGGCGAAGGACGTAGCTACGGTGCCGAATTTTACCTAAAAAAGAAATACGGAAAGTTTACTGGGTGGGTTAGTTACACGCTATCGCGAACAGAAAATAAGATAGAAGGAATTAATAATTTTAATTGGTATACAGGGTCAATTGACAAAACACACGATGTTTCTGTTGTGGCCAGCTATCAGTTAACATCGCGACTATCGATAGCGGCAACATGGATATATTATACAGGCAACGCTGTTACATTCCCTAGCGGAAAATATATTTACAACAATAATTATATTCCTTATTATACAGGGCGAAATGGCTATAGAATGCCAGAGTATCATCGTTTAGACATTAATTTTCATTTAGAAGGGAAGCAGAATCGCAAGTTTAAATCGAGCTGGGATTTTTCGCTATACAACGCCTATAATCGAAAAAATGCTTATTCAATTGACTTTCGCGAAAGCGAAACAAACCCAGGAACAACCGAAGCAGTAAAACTTAGTCTGTTTGGCATTGTTCCATCGATAACCTGGAATTTTAAATTTTAACACTAATAATTACATAAAATAGGGCGTCGAATATGTTTAGCCCAACAAAAAAAAAACTAAGATGAAACGAACAATACTATATACTATAGCAATCTCTATTTCGGCACTATTTTTAACCGCCTGCGAAGAGGTTATCGATATCGATCTAAATTCATCGAACCCAAAAATTGTTGTTGAAGCTACAATTGAACCCGATTCTGTTTGCCAGGTGCTTTTAACATATTCGGCAAATTATTTCGATAACCAAAAACCTATTGTAATAGACAACGCTGTTGTTACAATTACCGATAAACATGGGACTAACGAAACACTATTAAATATTGGTAATGGACATTACAAAAGCTCTAAAATTAAGGGAGCTATAAATAACAGTTATACTCTTGATGTTGTTACCAATAGCCACCAAATTTCGGGAACAGCTACTATTCCTTCAAAGGGATTAATTATGGATGTATTTGTAAAAGAATCGGAGTCGTTTTTTGGTAATGACGACGATATAATAGAATACAATCTCGAAATTGTATTAAAAGACGATCCAAGCCAATCAAACTACTATTTATTAGAGTTTTCGTCTAATAATTTTGAGTTTGATAATAGAATGCAATATGTTGACGACAAAAGTTTCGGCGAAAATAACCTAGCTCTAATTAAGCAGTGGCGCAATGACTACTACTCAGGCGAGAAAGCAACGGTAACAGTTTATTCGGTTGATAAGAATGTTTATCAGTTTCATAAACAACTACAAGAAATTATTAGTGGCGGCGGAATGGGTGGCCCAACATCTACACCATATAATCCACAATCGAACATGAGCCCCGATGCTCTAGGTTGCTTTATGGCTCGATCGGTTGATAAGGTAACAATTGATATTAAGTAGTTGAATTTTATACAATATCACTACAAATATTTTCACAGTAAAATTGCTACCATATACATTGCCATAAGGGTGTCTAAAAAAATAAATTATACTGTCATCCTGAGCGAAGTTGAAGGATTGTTTCCTTGAAAACACAACGTTTCGGCTCCGCTCAACGTGACATTTTAATTCTTATTAATTGTTTTTGGACACCCTCATTCAGTCAATTACTCATCTATCTAACTTCTCTTTCTCAAAAAAGTCGTCATTAAAATTAACCAAATAGAGACGCTTTCGAGCACGTGTAAAGGCAGTGTACAACCAACGTAGAAAATCTTTTCCAACACGCTCTTCGGTAAGATAACCATGATCCAAAAAAACAGTATCCCACTGACCACCTTGAGCTTTATGACATGTAACAGCGTAGGCAAACTTCACCTGCAAGGCGTTAAAATAAGGGTTCTTGCGTAACTCCTCCCACAGCTTTTTCTTCGACTTTATCTCGGGATAATCTTTTGCTATCTCGTTATAGAGCCTCACCGAATCATCGTAAGGTAACGATGGCGACTCGCTACTTAAAGTATCGAGCATAATCTTTACATCAATCTCTTTATCGTTATAATCGGTAAGTTTAATAGTAACATCGGCAAACCTAAAACCATAAAGTTCTTGATATTTTCTTATCCTAATAATTTCAATTGTATCGCCATTGGCAATAAAATCGGCCTTATCTTTTTCTGGTTCAATCCAAAAATAATTATTACGCACAACCATCAACCTATCGGTAACCGAAATCTCCTCTTCACGCCATAAAACCTGATTACGAATTCCTTGATTAAACTGATTTGCTCGTTTGTTGGAAGGTGTAACAACAATAGTCTGTTCTATTCCAACATTATCAAATTCTGTTGCTAAAGTTTCAATAAGATCGGCTCCCGAAAGAGGAATAACATCTCCACCCGAAATAATATCAAGTTTAAAATACCCATCCATATTATTATATAGCCTATCGCGAATAAGAGTCGCATTCTTTAATATATACGATTCTTGTTGCTGCCTAACCACATCGGTTAAATTTGAAGAAAAAACCTGATGATAATAGGCACTAAGCACTTTGTGGCTAAGAGCAGGACTTTCGTCCAACTTTACAGGAGGCAACTGTGCTACATCGCCAATAATAATAGTTTTACATCGCTGCCCCGAATCAACATACTCAACCAAATCGTCGAGCAACCTACCCGATCCAAACACACTCTGATCTGTACTACCATTTGAAATCATCGATGCCTCATCAATAATAAAATAAGTATCGTTATGTTTATTAAAATCGAGCGCAAAACTACCAAAGCCATCAGAAGCACTCTTTTGTCGATATATATATTTATGAATGGTAAAAGCTGGCTTATTAGTATATAATGACATAACTTTAGCAGCGCGACCCGTTGGAGCAAGCAAAACCGAGTTAATATTTACCGAAGCTAAAGTTTCAACAATGGCTTTAATAATGGTGGTTTTACCTGTACCAGCGTAGCCGGTAACAACAAAAACACTTCCTTGTTGTGCCTCGGTAATAAACAGCGCTGCCTTCTCAATTAAGTTTAACTGCGATGGTGTTGGCGAATGTGAAAAATTGGTTAATATTTTTGAAACTATATGATTATTCAACATAAAAGATAAAAAAGATGAGTAAAAATTTCAGCGTCTAGATTTTTTTTTAAATTTGCAAACAAACTTAAATTAATTTATTTCGAAATGAAAACTGCGATACAAGGATTATTGACAATTGTGATATTGTTATTAGGATACGCTCTTTACGAAAGTATCATGAAACCGATAAGGTTTAATCAGGAGAGAGATGTCCGCTACGATGCAACAATTGAGAGATTAAAAGACATTAGAACGTGCCAAAATGCTTTTAAATCGGAGAATTCCAAATTTACTGCCGATTTTGACTCGCTAATCGATTTTATCAAAACTGGTAACTTCAAAGTTATTATGCAAATTGGTTCTATGGACGACTCGTTGGCAGTTGCTTTAGGTAAGGTAAGACGCGATACTGTTCGTGTTCCTGTACTTGATTCACTTTATGGCGATAGAGAAGACTTCAATATCGAGGATCTTAAGTATGTTCCATTTACTAACAAAGAAAATGTTTTTGAAATGGGTGCTACAATTTTGTTAACTGGATCAAAAGTAAGAGTTCCTGTTTTCGAATGTAAAGTTCACAATGACGTTCTTCTTAAAGGTCTAGACAGACAACTTATTATCAATCTAAACGCTGAGCGTAAAAGAATTGAAAAATATGAAGGCCTAAAAGTTGGTTCACTAGAAGAATCAAATAACGGTGCAGGAAACTGGGAGTAATATGAAAAACCTTTATCTATGAGAAATACATATATTATTGATAGCTCTATAGATATTACTGCAAAAGAAAAATACGAATTGTCCATTCAGCTAATGCTGGATGGACTTTCTTTTTCTATAAAGGATACTATAAATAATAAAATAGTGGCTTTAGCAGAATATCAATTTTCACCGATTACCCTAACATCGATGGATAATCTAGATGCGGAGATACGAAAGTTGTACGAAAGCGAAAAACTGCTTCAGAACAAAAACTACAAAAAAGTAGACCTTGTTTATATAACAGATAAACAATCGCTAATACCCGAAGAGTTTTACGATACTAATTCACTAAAGACTCTTTTTACAGCTCAAAACGAAATAACAGAAAATGAAGAGCTATTGAGTAACTATATTAAATCGGAAAAAGCTTATTTAGTTTTTGCCTTTCCGGGGTTGATTTCTCATTTCTTATATAAGAAATTTCCTCAGATAAATATTTATCACCAATCGACAATTATATTAAATAATATTGTTGATAACGAAAACAAAAGCACACTTGTAGCTATAAAAACACGTAACAAATACACTACTTTTGCACTAAAGGAGAATAACAGAACTATTTTAGTT
>JAFGOQ010000065.1 GCA_016926405.1 Bacteroidales bacterium | reverse complement strand
TGGTTGTAAGCGTGGCTACGTATTAAGAAATCTTAATAACTGTTTTTTGTCCAATTTGCACTTATTAAGAAATCTTAATGACTATTTCTTGTTCAGTTTACAGCTATTAAGAAATCTTAAAGGCTATTTTTGATTCAGTTTACACCTATTAAGAAAACTTAATGACTATTTTTGGTTCAGTTTACACCTATTAAGAAATCTTAATAACTGTTTTTTGTCCAATTTGCACCTATTAAGAAATCTTAATGACTATTTCTTGTTCAGTTTACAGCTATTAAGAAATTTTAAAATCTGTTTTTTTGTTAAAAAGTAGTCGCCTAGAAATGCTATAAACTCCAATTCCATTTGTTGCTTATCTGTTTTATTGTTTGGTGCGCATGTTTTCATTATTGGTTATGTTAATAAATAATGTTCATTTCTAGTTCCTCAATTTACCCAGCCACAACTCTTAAAATATCATTTTAAAAGATTTTAAATAAAACATTTATACTAATAAGTAACCTATTTAAATAACTGTCGTATAACTTGAAAATTATTTTGTTGAGTTATGAAAGTACAAACCGATAGTTTAAATCCTTTATCACTTAATTATCACATAAGTGAGGTTGTTGCCGAAAGGCGTTCGTTCGAAAATGTTTTCCAATCTCTAACCCGAATGATATTGGGCGATCCCAAAATGATAAAAAAAGTTATCGTTAATGGTCGTTCTACTTACGATTTCCTTGCTCTTCGTCAGGGTGATAAGCATATTATAGGGATGTATGACGAGATAAATTCGTTTGTCTCTTTTGTTAAAGATGCAGCTGAGGGAGGGTCGTCAAAGGAGATGGCTTATGTTTTAATAGGCGAACCAGGAAATGGTAAAACATTTTTTGTTGACTATTTAAGTCAGCGTTATCGTGAGTTTGTTTCGTTGGAGGGTAATAAGAAATATACGTTCCGATTTGTTGGCTTAGATAAGTTAGGAGGATATGGTAAAATAGTATCTGCCGAGTCGCAGACTTACGAAGATCCAATGATCTTAGCTCTAAATTTGTTTGCCGAAAAGCAAAAATGTGTCGACTATTTGTCTTCGTTAGGAGTGTCAAAAGCAAAAATTAAGCAGTATTATAAAAATCATCGTCCTCTTGGTGCTTGTAGCGATCATATTTGGCATCAAATTAAAGATTTTTGCAACAACGATATCGAAAAGATGTTGCAGTTTATTGAGATAGTTCCTATTCCTATAAGCGAAACACGTGGTACTTTAACTGGTAAATATGCAGCTAAGGATAAGATAACATCGTCGGCAGTAGATTTGGTTGGCGAAGAATCAATAACTCGTCTTTTGCACATTACCGATACAAATAATCCATATAGATTTGATTTAAGGCGTGGTGCTTTAGCACGTGTTGCAGGTGGCGGAATACATTTTGCTGACGAAATTTTTAAAAATAAACGCGATTTGGTTCAAGTTTATCTTGGTGTTATTCAAAATAGAAATATCGAGATTGAAGGATTTCGTTGGCCTATAGATACTCTTATTATTGCCACTAGTAATAATTCGGAGTTTGCGCGGTTTATCGAGGAGAAAGAACAAGCACCTATTGTTGATAGGTGTCGAATTACTTATATGTCGCACAATACCGATTATCATTTGCAGAAACAGCTTACCGATTATTCAATGGGTTCCGAAAAGAAGACAACCTTTCTCGATAAAGAGATGCATATCGATCCTAATTTAAATTATGCTATTTCTTCGTCGGTAATTCTTACTCGTATGCCTATTTCCGATAAGCTTACATCTGTTGAGATGATGAAACTATCGGCTGGCGAGGTGGCAGGCGAAAAAAGTATTAAAACTCTTCGCGAAGTCATTAACGACTTAAATCGTGACCCCGATATTACCAAACGATTTGGACAGCGGGGGTTAGGACATCGAAATTTGGGACGCACACTTCAGATTGTTTTAGAGAATTCTGAAACACAAGAGGGTCAATGTATGTATGCTGGAGATGTCTTCGATTCGCTTGAGAGTGTTATTATTGATTATGTTCAGGATAATGACGAGCGTACTAAATATCTTAACGATCTGAAAACAGCCAAAGAGCTGCATCGTAAAAATATTATGACAACAATTTTTAATGCCTACATGGACGAGCCTAAGGCAATAGAGCGTGATGTGCTTAGCTATGTTAATATGATTATTGGTATGGACGCCAAAAATTTAGGCGACGATAAAATTTGGACATATAAAGATCCTCAAACAGGTAAATTAGTGGCTCTAAAAATTGATAAGACATTTGTTAATAGTGTTGAAGATCGTTTAGGACTAAAAAATGAAGAGCAAAAACAGAGCTTTAGAACAACAATTTCGAAGATCTATGGTCAGAAAATGATTCAAGATCCAACATACACTTTTATGGACAATAACGAGTTGGTGAAAGCTGTTACCGATGTTAGATTAAAATCGGACGTTGCCGGAACAGGTTCGTTGGTTGGGGCTTTATCAAATAGAACAAACGAAGAGAATCAGAAATTATACAATAGAATGCTTGAAACAATGGTTAATAAACTTGGATATTGCAGAACTTGTGCATTAAAAACAATTGAATATTTCTGTACTCTAGATGATTCGAATTGATTTATAATATAAAATTATCCTGATTCACTTTAAAGATTGTTGAATTATTATGACCAAGCCAAAAGAAAACATAAAATGTACAATGGCCGATTTGTCTGGAATCAGCTCTGCTAATCGAGAATCGAGAGGTACTTTTCGTTTGGTCGATATTTTGCCTATTAGATTAGAAACTATTCTTTATAATTTGCTATCAAAAAGCAGTGTTTTGCAAATGCACACTCTTGACGATTTAATTGAACGGGATAAGCAACGAGAAGAGGATGGCTTTCCAAAACGTATTAAACTTGGTAAGATTGTAAAACCAGTAAAAGGAAAAAAAGGAAAAGTAATTGTTGTACCCACAACCACAGAACCCAAATTTAATCACGACGACTCTATTATGGGCGACTCCGATGAAGTGGGCTCTACTGGTGGATCAGGAAAAGGTGAAGAAGGCGAAGTTATAGGTAAACAACCTATAGATAATAACGGCAATCAGGGTGAAGGACAAGGTGCTGGTCAAGGTAGTGGCGGCGACCACGAATTAACCTCCGAGGCTTTTGACTTAGGACGTATTTTACACGAACAATTTAATTTACCCAATCTTAAAGTTAAAGGTAGTAAGAAAGCTTTTGCTAAATATCGTTACGAGCTTACCGATAGAAATCGTGGATTTGGTCAGCTTTTGGATAAAAAGGAGTCTTTGAAAAGGATTATTCAAACAAATATTATGTTGGGAAATATCGATCTGCAGAAGGAGATTAACCCAGCAGATTTTATTGTAAGTCCCGATTCAATGGTGTATCGTATTATGTCGCGCGAAAAAGAGTTCGAGTCGCAAGCATTAGTTTTTTTTGTTCGCGATTATTCTGGATCGATGTACGGAAATCCTACCGAGGCAGTTTGTTCGCAGCATCTTTTAGTTTATAGCTGGCTTATGTATCAATATAAAAATAGAGTTAAAACACGATTTATTCTGCACGATACCGATGCTAAAGAGGTTTCTGATTTCTATACTTATTATAAATCGGCTGTTGCTGGTGGAACACAGATTTACCCTGCATTTGAGATGGTTAGTAAAATTATTAAGGCCGAAAATTTAGCTGTAGATTATAATATTTATATACTTTATGGTACCGATGGAGACGATTGGGACAAATCAGGAGATAAAGTTGTTGAAGAGTTAAAAAAACTGACTCCTTATGTTAACCGAATAGGGCTTACTGTTGTGCGAAACAGCTATTCTGCTGGCGTTATGTCGACATTCGAAAATTATATTATAGCATCGGGTTTATTGCGAACACAAATTGAAAAAATACGTATGGATGTTTTTACCAATAATGATTTTGATGAACCAAGATTGATAGAAGGAATAAAAAAACTGTTTGCTGAATAAATAAAGCTAACCATGGAATTATTGAATCAGAACACAAAAAAAATAATGGAGGAGTGCAAGTCACGAGCACGCGATGCTGGTTTGTGTTTTGGTGATTCTTCGTTAGAGTATTTGGTTACTAATAAAGATATGACCGAACTGTCGCCTAAATTAATGATTCCTACTTTATATAATTATTGGGTAAACGATGTTGAAGTTTTAAAGGGTAAAGGTCTATACGAGGCATATCCTAATAATCCTTTCGAGACGGTTATTAATTCGCGTCCTGCAATTTCATTTTATAACGATAATAATCCCGATTGGCTCAATATTATGATATTTTATCATGTATTGGCTCATATCGATTTTTTTCAGAATAACCGTTTTTTTAAACATACATGGAACGACGATTTTGTTGGTCAAGCGTTGGCCGATAAACGATTAATTG
Organism: Bacteroidales bacterium; assembly: GCA_016926405.1. Taxonomy (GTDB): domain Bacteria; phylum Bacteroidota; class Bacteroidia; order Bacteroidales; family UBA6680; genus UBA6680. The sequence goes on along the minus strand of JAFGOQ010000065.1, from coordinate 4,983 downwards.
AACAACTAAGGGGCGAACAAGGTCGTTGGGTTGATTATGTTATTGAATTTGCCCGATCTATCGATAATATTACCAACTTCTATAATCTTTTGCATTACGATTACAACAAAGATCGTGATGTTTCGTTGCGATTAAACTATTATTTCGAAGTGTTTCTTCAGCAAGAGAAAAAAACGGGTGAGTCGTTGGTGTTTAACGAAATTGAGCGATACAACGGTTTTGTTGAGTCGCATGGGGCGTTGGCAGAGAGTATTTTCTTTTCGGAATTAAAGGATATATATCCAGAGTTTAATGCTTTATTTACTAAGTGGTCAGAGAAAAATAATAAATCAAAGCGTTTCGATTTATTATCATATATAAATGATCATTCCCCTTTTTTAGCAAAGCAAAAGAATATCTGGATGAAAGAGATTCTTGCTATAGTTAGAAACACTGCTAATTATTTTGCTCCACAGATACGTACAAAAATTCTTAACGAGGGGTGGGCAAGCTACTGGCACGATAATCTTTTTACAGCAGATCCACGTATTGCTGGTCACGAAGTAGATTATGCACTAGTAAATGCAAAAGTTACCTCTATTTCCAGAGTTGGTTTAAATCCTTACGCTATAGGATTGCGACTTGTTGAGTACGTAAAAGAGCTTAGCAATAAAGGGAAATTTGATTATCGCTATAGCTTAATAACTAATGTCGAAAATCGTTTAGCATACAATAAAAATACCAATCAAGGTACCGAGTCAATTTTTAAACTACGTAGCGATTTTTCCGATTTTTCGTTAATAAACACCTTTATAGATCAGGATTTTATTGATAAGCACGAATTGTTTGTAACAGGAAAACGTATCAACAAGCAAGAAAATGTTATCGACTACTATGTGAAAAGTAGAAATTATAAAGATTACAAAAGAATGATTACCGACTCGCTTTATCATCCTCCAAAAATTGATGTTGATGAACAAAAAACTAGCGAAGAAACTCTCTATTTAACTCATCTTTTTGAAGGTAAACAACTTGTTTTCGACGATTTGGCCGATGTGTTGCGTGGTTTAGAATTTCTATGGGGAGGTGAAGTTCAACTTGAAACTACTGAGATTCACGCTATGAAAGGTTCCGACAATAAAAATTTGTTCGATTATAAAAGAGTGGTCTACACTATGAGTAAAAAAAAGATTAAACGCGCCGAACTATGACAACAGATGATAAAGATGAGTTAGACAAAATTCGATTGCAGATGTCTAAAAGAGGCGAAAAGCTTGATGCGTTTATTAATCTGGGAAAACGATTAAGAGACGATGAGTCTTTTGCACCATTTAATTTTAACGATTTTTTGAATTATGCTACTCGTCATCAGGAGTTGGCTTTTAGGGATATTTATCAACTTTTTCACGACATGGTTTATCACTATGTTAATAGAATAAAGGGAAGTGCAAATTTATACTCTTCGGTATCGAATGATTTCTGTGACTACGATTCGTCGGGTTTGTTTGAGGATAAGTGCGATGAACCCTTTTTTGCCGATGCTATCTTTATTAATCGACTAATGAAAGTAGTTGATGGTTTTAAGCTTGGTGCACAAAAAAATCTCCTTGTAATTTTTGAAGGCCCACCAGGTTCGGGTAAAAGTACTTTCCTTAACAACATCTTATTAAAATTAGAGGAGTATACAAAGCATAAAAAAGGGGCTTTTTTTACTACTCTTTGGCGCCTGAATATCGAAAAACTTGGCGGATACTCTAGATTTATGACAAATTTGGAAGAGACAATTCGTAAGAGTAATGATAAACATGTTGTTTCCGACTTCTCGTTTATTAGTCCCGATAGACAATTTATCGACATTTCGTGTCCCAATCACGATCATCCTATTCTGCAGATTCCCAAATTGTACAGACGTCAGTTTATAGATGAGATGATTCCGAGTGGTAAGTTTAAACACACTCTGTTTCGTAATAAAGAATACGAATGGATTTTTAAAGAGATTCCTTGTAGTATATGTAACTCTATTTACAAATTGCTATTAAATCAGATTCACGACCCTGTTGAGATTTTTAATATGATTTATTCAAAGCGAATAGTATTCGATCGTCAATCGGGAAAAGGAATAAGTGTTTTTAATCCTGCCGATGTGATGGAAGAAAAGCCTATTGTAAATGTTTTTTTGCAGAAAGTTATTAATGCCCTTTTACAATCGCACGAGGTTAAATATGTTCATTCACCATATGCATATACAAATAATGGGGTAATGGCTCTTATGGATATTAAAGAAAATAATATCGAGCGATTACGTAATTTGCATGGCATTATTAGCGATGGTATTCATAAAGTTGATTTTATTGAAGAGCGAATTCATACAATGTTTATGGGTTTGGTAAATCCGGCAGATAAGGTTCACTACGAAAATATTCCTTCGTTTAAAGATCGAATTACAAACATAAAATTACCGTATATTTTAGATTATAAAACCGAGGTAAAAGTGTATATGCACAAATTTGGTAGGTCAATATCGTCGTGTTTCTTGCCTGGAATTTTGGAATGTTTTGCTAAAGCTATTATCTCAACTCGTCTGCAAACTAAATGCGATGCCATTAGGAGATGGATTATTAACAGCGATAACTATTCGCAATTTGTTGATGCAGATATGCAGATTCTAAAGGTTGAACTTTACTCGGGTACTATTCCAAGTTGGATTGATGAAAAAGATATTGAAGAGTTTGATTATGAGATTCAACTGGATATCTTTAAAGAGGCTTCACAAGAGGGGGAAAAGGGAATATCGGGTAGGCAATCGCTTATTTTGTTTAATAATTTCATGAGCAAGTATGCTTCAAAAACACGACTTATAACTATGGAGCACTTACTTGAGTACGTAGAGATTAACTCTGATTTATCGAAAGTTGTCCCTACAAATTTTATCAAGGCTCTTGAAAATATTTATAATTACACGGTTTTACAACAGATTAAGCAGGCAATGTATTCGTTTAATAGAGAGAAGATTTCGCGCGATATTATGAATTATCTGTTTGCTATTAGTTTTGAGATTGGATCAGAAAAAAAATGTCCTTATACAAATGATACTATCATAGTTACCGAAGAATATTTTTCAGAGATAGAGACTATACTATATGGGACAAATATTAGTAAATCGGATATATTAACTTTTAGGAAGAATACACATAAAGAGTTTGTAACTGAATCGCTTACCCAACAGATGAAGATGGAAGGATTACCACTCGAAAAAACAACACTGTATATTAAACTTATAAAGCTTTATGCTAAAAATATTAAAGAGAGTTCTCTAAATAAATATATCGACAATCCCAATTTCAGACGTGCTATTGTTGATTATGATACTCAAGCTTTCCAATCGTATGAAAAGCGATTACGTGCCGATGTTACAATAATGATGAAAAATATGCGAAAAGAGTTTAAGTATACTCATCGTGGTTCTCAACAGATTGCTCTTTATATTATTGATAATAAACTGTACGAGAAGTTTGACTAATGATATTAGAAGTTTTTCTTTTATGAATTATTAATGAAATTATAGAATCAATATTTTCCTTCTGAAAATAACTGTTTGCAAAAATCCTCTAGCAGCTAGAAAAATTACAAAAGCGAGCCATATTGAGTTGTTGTGCAAAATATTTATTGACAAATAGTATACAGTAAAAAATAGTATCGAAGCTAAGAACATGGAATTACGTAATCCTTTTGATTCGGTAGCTCCAACAAAAATACCATCCCATAAGAACGATGCGAAACTAATAATAGGAATTATAACTATCCACCATTTTAGCTCCAGAGCCATTTTTATAACAGAAGATTCGTTTGTCATGAGCTTTATTAAATCCGAAAGAGCCACTATATATATAAGTGAAAATAATAGAGCTGTTATTAAACCAAAAGTAAACAGTTTTTTAATTAGAGTAGATAGTTTTGGTTTATCTCTTTCTCCAATATATCGTCCGGTTAAAGCTTCTCCAGCGTAAGCAAAGCCATCGGTTACGTATGAGAAAAGAGTGAAAAACTGCAATAAGATTGTGTTTACAGCTAGAACGGTATCGCCAAGTTTTGCCGATTGTGCGGTTATAAACGAAAGAACTAAAAGCAAGCACATTGTTCGAAGGAAAATATCACGACCAACAATCAAAAATCTCAAAAACGATTTTCCATCGTTAATGGTTTTTATAGTTATTAGCTTAAATACTTCATTATATCTTTTCTTTAGCAGTAATAACGAAAGCGCTAGACCTAAATACTGAGCAATAACTGTTCCTAGGGCAACACCATCCGAAGTCATTCCAAAAACATAAACAAACAGTGCGTTGAATCCTAAATTCAATACATTTATTGTTAAAGCTATTGCCATTGGTATACGAGTATTTTGCATTCCAATAAACCAACCCATAAGAGCGTACATGGCAATGGTAGCCGGTGCTGCCCATATTCTAATATAAAAATATTGCCGTGCTAAGCTCTCAACTTCCGATGAGGCCGATAGTATTTTAAAACTTAAATATTCTATTGGAATTTGAAGAATAAGCAATAAAAATGCTCCCAATGCTGAAATAATTAGACTTTGTGCAAGAATTTTTGCTGACTCTTGTGCATTTTTTTTACCAAACGATTGTGCTGTAAAACCAGTAGTGCCCATTCTAAGAAAACTAAACCCCCAGTATAAAAAACTGAATATCATTCCTCCAACGGCTATGGCACCAATGTATTTTTCGGATCCCAAATGTCCTACAATGGCTAAATCAACAATCCCAATTAACGGTATTGTAATGTTGCTTATAATATTTGGAATTGCTAATTTTAGGATCTGTCTGTTCATGTAGGACAAAGTTAGTTTTGAAAAACTTTTTTATTATATTTTTTCTGCAAATTGAACATTTACAAAAAGCATTTGTTTTGAATATTGATTTTAAAAACGAGTATAAATTATAAATATTATAAGATTATGAAATTTGAATTACCAAAATTACC
>JAFGOQ010000064.1 GCA_016926405.1 Bacteroidales bacterium | reverse complement strand
ATTTTTTGCTTTTTTTGTGCATCATCAAACAAATAAGAAAAAGAAAAGCCAATAAACCAAATAAGGATATTAAATAAGATATAATTTTATTATTACAAAAAAAGAGGATGTTCCGAATTTAGAACATCCTCCTCTATATAAAATAGCTAATTACAAAATAGTAATTGGCTATATAAGATATTACTTAATAACATTAAGCTCTTTACCTACCTTAGTAAATGCTGCAACAGCTTTCTCTAGGTGAGCACGTGTATGAGCAGCCGAAAGCTGAACACGAATACGAGCCTCTCCTTTTGGCACTACAGGGAAGAAGAATCCAATAACATAAATACCCTCTTTTAACAGCGCAGCAGCAAAATCTTGCGATAGTTTAGCATCATATAACATCACAGCACAAATAGCCGATTGAGTTGGCTTAATATCGAAACCTGCAGCTTTCATTTGCTCAACAAAGAATGCAGTATTTTCGTGAAGACGATCTTGAAGTTCGTTGCTTTCAGAAATAACCTCGAACATACGAGTACCTGCTTTTGCTACCAAAGGAGGAATAGAGTTAGAGAACAAATAAGGACGCGAACGCTGACGAAGCATATCTATAATCTCTTTACGGCCTGTAGTAAATCCACCAACAGCTCCACCAAAAGCTTTTCCTAGAGTTCCTGTAATAATATCAACTTTTCCTTTAATATTATATTGTTCCGTAACACCACGACCAGTCTTACCAACAACACCAGCAGAATGACTTTCGTCAACCATAACCATAGCGTCATATTTCTCAGCAAGTTCCATAATCTTATCCATTGGAGCTACATTACCATCCATTGAAAAAACACCATCGGTAACAATAAGACGGAAACGTTGAGCCTGAGCAAGTTTAAGTTGATCTTCAAGATCAGCCATATCGGCATTCTTATAACGGTAACGCTGTGCTTTACATAAACGAACACCATCGATAATAGATGCGTGGTTTAACGAGTCAGATATAATAGCATCTTGCTGATCTAATAAAGGCTCAAAAACACCACCATTAGCATCGAAACAAGCAGCATATAAAATTGTATCTTCAGTACCAAAAAACTCCGAAACTTTAGCCTCAAGTTCTTTGTGTAAATCTTGTGTTCCACAAATAAAACGTACCGACGACATACCGTAACCACGATTATCAAGAGCATCTTTAGCTGCATCGATAAGACGTTGATCGTTTGACAGACCAAGGTAGTTATTCATACAAAAGTTCAAAACGTTTTCGCCAGTAGAAACAGCAATCTCGGCTGTCTGAGGTGTAGTGATAACGCGCTCGTTTTTAAAAAGCCCTGCCTCTTTAATATCTTGAAGCTCTTTTTGTAGGTGCTCCTGAAATCTATTATACATAATTCAATTTTTTAATTTTGAAACAAAATTACCATTTGGTATTTAATATCACAAATATAGAGTTAAATGAATTTACTTTTTACGTTCAACAGCATATTCTACAAGAGCCGATAAGGAATCTCTAACGGCCGAAGATGGATATTCATTCAAAATATCAATAGCTTTCTTACGATACTCTTCCATTTTTGCCTTAGTATATTCTATTCCACCACTATCTATAACAAAGTCGACAACCTTAGATATTTTCCTCTTATTTTTATTATTACGGCGAATTATTTGAAGCATCTGACGAGATAGTTTTTCATTCGATTCGCGCAGTGCATAAATTACGGGAAGGGTAAGCTTTTTCTCTTTCAAATCGTTACCTGTAGGCTTTCCTATAACCGAGCTATTAGAATAATCTAGAAGATCGTCTTTAATCTGAAAAGCAATTCCAAGATACTCACCAAACAGTTTCATTTTCTGAACATCTTCTTCGGAGGCATTCACCGAACAAGCACCATTAGCCGCACACGACGAAATAAGAGTAGCCGTTTTCTTTCGTATTATATCAAAGTATACCTCTTCTGTTATATTAAGTTTACGTGATTTTTCTATTTGCAGAAGCTCTCCCTCACTCATCTCACGAACAGCCTCACTCATAATCTCTAGAAGATCATAAGATTTAGTCTTAACAGAAAGGAGAAGCCCTTTTGATAAAAGAAAATCACCAACCAAAACAGCAATCTTCGATCGCCATAAAGCATTTATAGAAAAAGCCCCTCTTCTTCTATATGATTCGTCAACCACATCATCATGAATTAGAGTTGCCGAATGTAAAAGCTCTATCATAGAAGCAGCTGTGAATGTTCTATCGGTTACATCGCCATGCAATTTAGCTGTTAAAAAAACCAAAACAGGACGCAATTGCTTACCTTTTTGACGATACAGATAATTAACAATGTGCTTTAATAGAGGTATATTACTGTCCATAGCCTTCGAGAAATGACTCTCAAACTCTTTCATCTCAGCTTCTACTGGCTTTTTTATCAATTGTGCTTTACTCATATTCAGTTATTAAGAATCAAATATAAACAATATTTTATATAATGATTGGAGCAAAAGCAGAATGATATAAAGAGTTAATGTATGAATGAATTATGATAAAAAACATGCAAGAAAATAGTATTATCCTTATTCATTGACAAATAGAATACTGAATCTTAAAAGACTAATAAATAAGATTAAATTACAATTTTCATTAAAACTAATAATTTCGTATTATTAGGGCTGTATTATTATAAACTGTAATATTATGATTGAAAAAACAAGCTCAAACTATCAAATTGACAATATAGATAAACAAATTCTATCGCTACTAATGCAAAATGCAAGAATGCCATTTCTAGAAATAGCTAGAATTTGTGGTATTTCTGGTGCAGCAATTCATCAAAGAGTAAAAAAACTTGAAGATGCAGGGGTTATTGAAGGATCGAGATTTATTGTCAATCCAAAAGCACTAGGATATGGCGTTTGTGCTTATATAGGATTGCTTTTAACTAGCTCAAACAAATATCTAGATGTTGTAAAAGCCTTCGAAGACATTCCCGAAATTGTAGAGAGTAATTTTGTTACTGGTGATTATTCGCTTATAATAAAGGTCTTTTGTAGAGATAACGAACACCTTATGCATGTTTTAGTTGACCATATGCAACATATTGAAGGAATAGCAAGCACACGAACATTCATCTCGCTAGCACAACCGATAAGCCGAGAATTCGACATTCCAGAGGTTAAGAAATAAAAAAAAGCAGCTCATTGAGCTGCTTTTTTATAAGACTATATTTTTTATTTATCACCATCGTAAGCCCACTTAAGGTACATTGCCCCCCAAGTAAATCCAGCTCCAAAAGTGGCAAGAATAATATTATCACCTTTTTTAAGTTGCTTCTCCCATTGCCACATACATAGCGGCAAAGTAGCGGCAGTAGTATTACCAAACTCTTGAATGTTAATCATAACCTTTTCTTTGGCAAGATCCATTCTTTTTGCCGTTGCTTCGATAATACGCATATTAGCCTGATGAGGTACTAACCATGCAATATCGTCGGCAGTAAGATTATTACGTTTCATAATCTCAACCGAAACATCGGCCATATTTGAAACAGCAGCTTTAAACACAGGCTGTCCTTCTTGGTAAATAAAATGCTCTCGAGCATCGACAGTTTCGTGCGAAGAAGGTTTCACCGAACCTCCAGCCTTCATATGAAGGTGAACACGTCCATAACCATCCGATTGCAGAATCATATCTTGAATACCCATTCCATCCTCAGTAGGCTCAAGCATTACAGCTCCCGAACCATCACCAAAAATAGGACAAGTACTACGATCTGTGTAATCTACTATTGACGACATTTTCTCGGCACCTACAACAATTACTTTCTTGTAAAGTCCCGATTCAATATACATTCTACCAGTAGAAAGAGCATATAAAAAACCTGAACATCCAGCATTTAAGTCAAATCCAAAACCATTTTTTATTCCTACTTTATCGGCAATAATATTTGCCGTTGCAGGAAAAGCATGGTCTGGAGTAACTGTAGCACAGATAATCAAGTCTACCTCTTCTGGCTTAGTATTGGTTTTCTCTAGTAAATCCTTAACCGCCTGAGCACCAAGATCAGATGATCCTTTTCCTGGTTCTTTAAGAATACGTCTGGTTTTAATACCAATACGAGTCATTATCCACTCGTCGGTAGTATCAACCATCTTACTAAGCTCTTCGTTGTCTAGGATATAATCTGGTAAAGCAGCAGCTATACCGGTTATTGCAGCGTTAATTTTAGTCATTAGTTGAAGGCCTCCTTAATTTTATCAACAAGATTCCCCTCAATCACTTTTTGTGTTTGAAGAATCATATTTTTTATGGCAGGTACATTAGATATACCATGACCAATAATTACAGGTTTGTTAATTCCTAATACAGGTGTTCCACCGTAATGCTCGAAGTTAAACATCTCAAAAAATTCGTCGTCAATTTTACGACGCTGAGCAAGCTTATAAAAACCTTCGGCCTCTTTTAGGATGACATTCCCAACAAATCCATCACACACAAAAACATCCGCTTTGTCATCTCCAAAAAGCTCATTACCCTCAACATTACCTACAAAATTGAAATCTTTCGAATCTTCCATAAGTTCGTGAGTACTTTGAGCTACCATGTTACCTTTTTCTTTTTCCGAACCAATATTAACAAGCCCAATACGTGGGTTAGTAATACCCATAACACTCTCAGCATATATTTTCCCAAGAATACCATACTGATAAAGAACATCAGGACGACTATCGGGATTTAATCCTACATCGAGTAATAATGCATATTTATTAATATCTGTTGGAACATAGCTACCAATACAAGGTCTAATAATACCTGATATTGCTTTCACAGTATACATGGCACCAACAAGCATAGCACCAGTATTACCGGCACTAGCAAATCCGTCGATAAGGCCTTTATGTAAAAGACCAAATCCAACGGCAACGCTGGAATTAGGTTTTGCCTTGAAAGCTTTAGCTGGATGCTCACCCATCTCGATAACATCACTGGCATGAACAATCTGGAATTGAGAAATATCGCATTTTTCGCGATTTAGTATCTCTACAATTTTATCCTGATCGCCAATTAAAACCAACTCTACATCGGCAGGCAACACTTTGCGGGATTCTATTGCTCCTAAAACAGTAGCTTCAGGAGCAAAGTCTCCACCCATAATATCTAATCCAATCTTCATTGCAGTTAAAATTTTGGCTTCTGATTTCTAAAGGCAGAAAGATACCAATTTATTCCGCAATTTGCTTCTCAACAGCTAATTTTCCTCTATAATGACCGCACTCTGGACAAACACGGTGATACTGTACAGTAGTTCCGCAGTTTTGGCATGCCATTACAGTAGGAACTTTGGCTTTATCATGAGTTCTTCTCTTGTCTCTTCTTGACTTGGATACTCGTCTCTTAGGATGTGCCATTTTACTACTTATTTAATTGTTAAAAATTCGTTTATTTCAGTCTCTTAAGTGCATCCCAACGGGGATCGCACGGTATATCATCATCCGAGTCGTCCGATTCATCATCTTCTTCCTCGTCGTCAAATTCTAAATCAATATCATCGTCATCATCAAAACCAAAGTCAAAATCTTCATCATCAACACTAACAAGCTGCTCGTATCTCTCAAGCATCTCAGGGTTGCAAGTACTTTCTCCTTCTTCATCGTCTTGATGAATTCGTTGAATAGGAAGTGATAAAATAGTGCTCTCGTAAACATACTGAGTAAAATCGATAAAATCTTCAGTTCCAGAAATTATCCATAGTTCATCGTTACCCTCTTGGGCATTGGTCCCTATTTTAATTTTAACAGACCCTTGAAATTGTATATCTTGAGAATACACATCCAAACATCTATCACACTCAACATCAACAGTGCCGTTAATAGAAACGTCAGCTGTTGTTACGCCGCTCATTTTGTCTATTTTAATAGTAACATCTAAATCACTATCAAATATTCCAGAATCAACAAACGAATCAAAGAACTCTTTTCTTACCTCTATTTTAAACTCGTGAACACCTTCGGTTAAACCGAAATATGGTATTCTAAGCTCTTTAATTTTTTTCAAATCTACACGATTTTTTTTGCCTCGCAAAAGTAAGTATTAAAATCAGAATAAAAAAGAAAATGATAATAGAGCACAAATGATTTGATGAATAATCATTAAAGGACAGCTATATTACTAAATTCTTCGGATATAATTTATTGTGAATCTGTACTATGAAAAACAAAAAATAGACACAGTTTTTTTTACTAAAACTAGCAAGTGCAATTGCTTAAACACTCTAAAATACTACTTAACTTTTCGTTTTTAAGAAAATAATAAGTGTTTTTACCTTCTCTTTTTGAGCATAAAACGCCCTTATCTTTTAAAATGCCTAAATGATGTGAAGTAGTAGATTGCTCAAGATTAAGTTTTTCGTGTATTTCAGTAACAGTAAGCTTTGATCCGTCGCCCAAAAAATTAAGTATAGCAATACGCATTGGATGCGCCATGGCTTTTAACATATTCGACGCCTTCTCTAGTTGCTCTATATCTAATTTACTAATGTCCATTATTATGTGCGAAGTTTATATTTTTAAAGATGCAAATATATGAATATATGATAATAAAAAATATTTTTTTTTAAAATATCTAAAATCAGACAATTATAAACACTCCTTTTACCTAACCATTTTAGCAATAATATTCTTAGAGACTCCTGTAACAACAATTGCCCATAAGCCAAAGGCTACAAAAAAATGCGTTAGGCTTTCGGCCCAAAGAGATTTAAAATCGTTTATCTTAGAAAACTTAGGATAATACTTAAAATAGATAACAGTAACCTCTGAACCTACTTTGTAGGTTACATCTTTACTAATATCTATTTTCCTATTCTCAACCTGAACATATTGTTGCCAGTATGAAGTTTTATCGTGATGGTGCTCTAACCTAGTCTCGATTATACAATGACGAACTTCTCCAAACGACACTACTATTATATTCTTAACAAACGATAAAACTAAAAGCACTAGTAAGCCATACCAAAAAAGTTTTTTTCTGCTGTCTTTTTCAGTATTTGTTGCTTTTAGTTCCATTGCTTTTCCATATCAAGAAGATTAGCATCAAGCCAACTCTTTGTTTGCTCCATAAGAACTTCGTGATTATCATTAACTATTGGCTCGCCAATTCTAACACTAATTTGCTTTTTAAACTTCCCTAATTGACGAAACCAATGAGGAATAAAATAGTCGTCACCAACCCAAGCATCGTTAGGATCTTTATAGCTAATTGCAATTGGAGTAATAGGAATATTTGTTTTGGCGGCAATGGTAAACGAACCAGGCTTAAACTTCTTTGTATCGGGTCCCACATGCGTTGTACCTTCGGGAAATAATATTACTTTTCCTCCGCGTTCGTAATTATCTTTTATCGATCGCATTGTTTGAATCATACTCTTAGACGATTTACGATCAACCAAGATCATTCTAAAAGGCTTAACTGTCCAACGCAATATTGGCCACGAACCAACCTCCTTTTTTGCAACAATACTACTTGGAGAGTATTTCATTACCACAAAAATATCGATATACGATCGGTGATTTGGCATCACAATAGTACCTGTTGGTAATGCTTTCCCTTTTACATCAATCTTATAGCCCAAAAACCAAAGACACGAACTTCCCCACATTGATAGGTACTTAAGATATATCTCTTTTTTTCGGGAAAAACGAATTCTAATCAACCCAAAAAAAGCACAATATAATGAAGCGATAATACAAAGTAATAATCGAATAAAAGCCAAGGGATATTTAATCATAGCTGATTTTTTAAACGCACAAAAGTAAATAAAATAGTATAAACAATAAAATGGTTTAAGTTATCTTAACATTCAAAACAAAACAGACGTTTGTTTATAGATAAAATAATTTTTACTTTCCCAACAGTTCATTATAAACAACAACACAACATAATAATATGACATCGCTATTAAAAAAGTTACGAAGAAAAATAAAGAACCATCCACTTCACAGTTTATTTATAGGTAGTGCTCTAACAATTTTATTAGGAACTGTTGTTTATCATTTTGTTGAACACCTTCGGTGGATAGATTCATTATACTTCTCGGTAGTTACTCTTACCACTGTTGGATATGGCGATTTTTCTCCAAAAACCGATTTTGGCAAATTGTTTACTGTATTTTACATTCTTAATGGTATAGGAATAATATTTGGTTTTATTAATGCCTATTACGATTACAGAATTAAAAAAGAAAAGCAACGAAGAAAAACAAAAATGTAATTGTATTACACAATCTTATGACCAAAATAAAAAAAACATTTATTTCACTTACAATACAAATAAGACATAAATAAAGATTTATAACTGTGTCTATAAAAATAGAGCCCATATTTAAATGTTTACAGCCCTAAATACAAAAAATTATCACCAAACATCAACATTATTACAACTATACGTTACAATACACTATTTTTTTTATTAAGTTTGGTAACTATAATTAATATTATTGTCAAATAGAGTTAATTATTAGCTATTACTCATGCTTTTTAATACAAATGCTAAAATTACCAACCAACTGCAATTAAAAAACACAAACCCAAAATGACAAAGAAAATTACATTTAAAGAAAACAAGCTAGTATTAAATGACAATCAAGAACAAAAATTTCCAATCCTTACTATTGTAATTATTGTTCTAATAGTACAAGCATTTGATATAATTTTAGATGAGATAAAAATGCCGAATATTATATGGCTAAGTATAATTGGAATTACTCTTTTTATTGCAACTTTTACTTTATATAAAAAGAGTTTCAAGAACGAATTTT
>JAFGOQ010000063.1 GCA_016926405.1 Bacteroidales bacterium | reverse complement strand
TGACATCCAAGTTGTTATTTTATTAAACTTTTTATCTAAAATAATTATTCGCTTATTACAGAATGTAATATAATACTTCGATTTACGGATAAAATTGTTTTCTTGTGATTTATTGAGACTATCAGTAAAATAAGTAGTCAACCTATTATTATTAACAAATCCTTTTATATTATAGTTGTACTTTTTATTGAAAACAGAATCAGGAATTGAATGTGTTAAATAATGACAGTTATTATATTTAAACCCTACTGAACTATGAGGATAAGTTGAATAAACTATTATTTGAGGATTCTCATTTTTTAAATAAGTATCGAATATTCCAACCCCAAGCATAAACAATACAAACAAAAAAACAAAAACCAAACGACTATAGGTTCTTTTTGCAATAAATAATGCCACTGAGATAATTACAAAATATAGAGCAACAACCTCTAATTGCGAAAGAAAAAGATCTCTACTTACAGCATAAGGCAAATTAGCAACCCAAGATGTAACATTGTTAAACCATATTAATAACCTATCCAGTACTATTGCAAAATAATAAGCAATAAAACTAACCTTACTGAAAACAATAAAAATTAATGCAGAATACAAAGAGATAATTGCCAAAGGGATAATAAGAATATTACTAATAATAAAATAGTTTGGCATTTGATTAAAATAGAAAATCGATAATGGTGCAGTACCAATAGTAGCAGCAAATCCAACAGTGGTTAAATCCCAAAACCATTTCAGAATCCTATTTTTTGGACGCCAAATACCCGAAATCTTCGGTTGAAAATATACTATACTAAAAACAGCTAAATATGATAATTGAAATCCTAAATCAAATAATAAATCGGGAGAATAAACGAGCAAACAAAATGCACTAAAAAACAAACTATTATACACATTTGAATTTCTCGAGAAAGTCCTTCCAAAACAGAGAATTGTAAACATAAAAGCAGCCCGCTGAACAGATGGTGAGAGCCCTGTTATTATAGCATAGCACCATAAAATAGAGGATATAATAATAGCAGCATAAATTGAACGTCTAAATGAGGGGAAAATGTAAAAAAGGGAATCAAGCAATAAAAAAACAATACCTACATGTAAACCCGAAATAGCCAAAACATGCATAACTCCGGCGTTTGTAAAACTTTGCCGTACATCGTCATCTAATAATGATTTATCACCTAAGGCAAAAGAAGCAAACAATCCAACCGAACTTTTTTCCACATTAAAAGAGGCAAAACAATTAATAACAGATTCTCTTATCTTCTCACCTATCACGGTAATAGATAAAATCTGCTTTCCTGTTTTAACAATACTGCTATCCTGTGTATAAAGAGAGTAATAAATACCCTTTCGAGCCAGATACTCCTTATAATTAAATTGATTTGGATTTAACGGATTGTCAAACATTGTTACTTTTCCCGAAAGAATTATCTGATCACCCAACGAAATAGAATTTATTGAATCGGCTTTTGAGTAGACAATAACTTTCTTTCGCTCTAAATATTTAAGCTCTTTACAATACGTAACCTTAACTAGGTAAGTATTATTATGGTTAATCTTAACGTTTTTCTCTTCAACAAACCCTGCAAATACAATTTTATTTGATGGAGGGGTCAATATTAATGCATTCTTTCTTCCAAAAGAGACACTATCAACACATGCTACAAAAGTAATTATCAAGAGAAGGAAAACACTAAACAAATTGCCAACCTTTCGCTTATCTGGATATAAGACAGTTAACAATACGTATGCAAATAGTAAAAATGTCAAAAAAGAAACCATCATTAAACCCGATATATTACTGAAATAATCGGTCAGTAATATTCCAAATATCAGCGCAATGGTTAATAGGCTAAAAGGTATTCTATTTACAATTTTGTCCAAAAAAAAAGAGATTTCCCTTAAGTTAAGGAAAATCTCTCTCTATATAAATACTAATAATCTTAAATCTTTACTTTATAAGTAGTTCTTACATCACCTTTTGAAATAGCCTTAAGTTTACTATTAATCATTTTTTTCTTTAAAGGCTTAAGATGATCAACAAACAATATTCCATCTAAGTGATCGTACTCGTGCTGAATTACGCGAGCAGCCATTCCGTCAAACCACTCATCGTGTTCAACAAAATTCTCGTCTTGATATTGCATTCTTATACGCGATTTTCTAACTACATCTTCTCTAATCCCTGGAAGACTAAGACAACCTTCATTAAAAGATTCATCGCTACCCTCTCGCTCAATAATATGAGCGTTAATAAATACTTTCTTAAAATCTTTCAAAGCTTCTTCATCCTCTTCGAAAGGAGTTGCATCAATAACAAAAAGACGAACAGATTTTCCTATTTGAGGAGCTGCTAAACCAACACCATCTGAATAATACATTGTATCCCACATATTCTCAATAAAAGTCTCCAATTCTGGATAATTCTTATCAATATCTTCTGCAACCTTACGTAATACTGGGTTTCCGTATAAATAAACCGGATATTTCATATTTTAACTTTATATTTTTCCGCCAAGACAATAATGCGCTGAAATTGTTTAATAAATTATTCTTTGCAATATAACGTCTTTGCGGTGTTTCTATTTTTACTTTTTACTATAGCTAGTATCCTAAAAATGGCTAATCTTATCTAAATACGACTGAAGAATAATTGTTGCACTAACACCATCAACCAAACCTTTATCCTGTCGATCTTTTTTCTTAACTCCAGCATCAATCATAGTTTGGAATGCAATTTTAGATGTAAATCGCTCATCCATCTGTTCTATTTTCATATCAGGAAACTCCTTAACCAATTTTTGTAAAAACGGATTAATGTACTTTAACGATTCAGATCCTTGATTGTTTAACTGCTTGGGATAACCAACAACAATACATTCCACATCATTTTTGGCTATATAATCTTTTAGGAATGGAATTACCGTCACCGATGATAGAGTATCTAAGCGCGATGCTATAATCTTCATCGGATCGGTAACAGCTATACCTGTTCTTTTTCTACCGTAATCAATTCCTATTATTCTTCCCATAAACTAATTTGAGTGCAAAATTATAACTTTTTATTGAATAACTGGTGGTTTACGTAAATGTTATGATTTGTAATTGGCTAAAAATAAAAGAGCCGTTGAAAAATACAACGGCTCTCTTTAGTAATATTTAGTCGATTATTCTTTAGAATAATCCATTGCAGCTAATCTCTTATAATGGTTGTATTTCCACTTAGCAGCATCCTCAGAAGCTTTAAATAATTCCCCAGCCTCAGCAGGGAATGCTTTAATAAGAGAAGTATAACGAACCTCAGAGTTGATAAAGCCTTGGAACTTGCTCCAATCTGGCGCTTTTGAATCAATCACTAAAGGATTCTTTCCTTCTTCAGCTAATTGTGGGTTAAAACGGAACATTTGCCAGTAACCACACTCAACAGCCTGTTTACCTTGGTTCTGAGTACGTCCCATACCACCTTTAATACCATGAGAAATACATGGTGAGTATGCAATAATTATTGATGGTCCAGGGAATGCTTCTGCCTCTTTAATAGCCTTGAAGTATTGAGCCTGACTAGCACCCATTGAAACCTGAGCAACATAAACGTAACCATAAGACATTGCCATTTGAGCTAGGTCTTTCTTACGAATTCTCTTACCCGAAGCAGCAAACTTAGCTACAGCACCTATTGGTGTTGATTTAGACGACTGACCACCAGTGTTTGAATAAATCTCGGTATCAACAACAAGAATATTAACATCCTCGCCCGAAGCAATTACGTGATCTAATCCACCGTATCCAATATCGTAAGCCCAACCGTCACCACCAAAAATCCATACAGATTTCTTAACTAGATATTGTTTATGCTCAAGAATTTCTTTAGCTAATTGCGAATTTTCTTTCTCACAAGCAGCAATAACTTTATCAGAAGCAGCTTGCGATACAGAAGCATCTTTCATTGTATCTATCCACTCTGTAAAAGCAATTTTAGTATCTTCAGAAACACCCTCAGCAATAGCTTGAGTCATCTTCTCTGAAATACGTTGACGCATTTTGTCAACAGCTAAAGACATACCAAAACCATACTCGGCATTATCTTCGAATAAAGAGTTAGCCCAAGCAACACCTTTGCCATCTTTGTTTGATGTATAAGGAGTAGAAGGAGCCGAACCTCCATAGATAGAAGAACATCCTGTTGCATTAGCAACCATCATTCTCTCTCCAAATAGTTGAGTAATTGTCTTAATATAAGGAGTCTCACCACAACCAGCACAAGCTCCAGAGAACTCGAATAATGGCTGAGCAAATTGTGAATTTTTAACCGATTTTTCTTTTTCAAGAATCTCTTTGTAACCCACTGTCTCATGCATATAAGTCCAACGAGCAACTTCTGACAACTGAGTCTCAAGAGGTTTCATCTCTAGAGCTTTTGTTGGAGCAGGACAAACGTCAACACAGTTACCACAACCAGTACAGTCTAAAGCAGAAACCTGAATACGGAAATTATACTCTTTAGTACCACCTGTTCCTTTAATAGTTTCTGTGTTTGCTGGTGCATTTTCTTTCTCTGTATCTGTCAATAAATAAGGACGGATAGCAGCATGAGGACAAACGTATGAACATTGGTTACACTGAATACAGCTAGTTGATAACCACTCAGGAACATTAACAGCTACACCACGCTTCTCATACTGAGTTGTACCAGCAGGGAAAGTACCATCTTCACGACCTAAGAAAGCTGAAACAGGAAGATCGTCACCTTTTTGCGCATTAATTGGCTCAACAACATTCTTAATAAAGTCAGGAATGTTACGCTCGTCTTTAACAGGAGTAATATCAAGATTTGACCATTCTGGAAGAACATCTACTTGCTCAAACTCAATACCACGATCAACAGCAGCATTGTTCATCTTAACAACCTCTTCACCTTTACGGCCAAAAGATTTAACAATGAACTTCTTCATTTGATCTACAGCTAAATCAAAAGGTATAACGTTTGCTATTTTAAAGAATGCCGATTGCATAATTGTATTGGTTCTGTTTCCAAGACCAATTTCCTCAGCAATCTTAGTTGCATTAATAATATATAATTTAATATCGTTATCAACTATGAACTTCTTAACATCATTTGGAAGATGATTTGGAGTTTCTTCTTTTGTCCAAATACTGTTCAAAAGGAAAGTACCCCCTTTTTTAAGCCCCTTAACCATGTTGTAACGTCCTAAATATGCAGGAACATGACAAGCAACAAAGTCAGGTGTATTCACCAAATATGGAGAACTAATTGGGTTATCTCCAAAACGAATGTGAGAAATAGTTATTCCACCCGATTTTTTTGAGTCGTAAGCAAAATAAGCCTGACAGTATTTATCTGTGTTGTCACCAATAATTTTAATCGAATTTTTATTAGCTCCAACAGTACCGTCAGATCCTAACCCATAGAATTTAGCCTCAAAACGACCATCGTTATGAAGACTAACCTCAGGAAGAATAGGAAGCGATCTGAAAGTAACATCATCTACAATACCCACAGTAAAGCCATTCTTAGGCTCATTCATAGCAAGGTTATCGAAAACAGAAATCATTTGTGACGGAGTAGTATCCTTTGAAGAAAGACCATAACGTCCTCCTACAATAATTGGACAGTTCTCTTTACCATAGAATGCATCTTTTACATCAAGATACAATGGCTCACCATTTGCTCCTGGTTCTTTTGTTCTGTCAAGTACGGCAACTCTTTTAACCGACTTAGGCATTACATTAAAGAAATATTTAAGAGAGAAAGGACGGTATAATCTTACAACAAGAACACCAACTTTTTCGCCTTTAGCAACTTTCACATCCACTACCTCACGGATAGTATCTGTAATAGATCCCATTGCAATTATAATATTTTCAGCATCTGGAGCTCCAAAATAATCGAATGGATGATACTCACGACCAGTAATTTTTTTAATCTCTTGCATGTAGTTTTCTACAAGATCAGGAATAGCATCGTAGTAGCTATTAGCTGCCTCGCGAGCCTGGAAGTAGATATCAGGATTCTGTGCAGTACCTCTAGTTACTGGATGCTCTGGATTAAGAGCATTATCTCTAAATCTCTTAAGAGAATCCTGATCTATCAAACCCTTAAGATCATCCTGATCCATTGCTTCAACTTTCTGAATCTCGTGCGAAGTACGGAAACCATCGAAAAAATGAACAAATGGTAAACGTCCCTTTATAGAAGCAAGGTGAGCGATACCTGCAATATCCATTATCTCTTGAACACTAGAAGTAGCAAGGAATGCAAAACCTGTTTGACGTGCACTCATAACATCACTGTGATCACCAAAGATTGAAAGCGCCTGAGCAGCCAAACTACGAGCCGAAACGTGAAAAACTCCAGGAAGCATTTCTCCTGCAATTTTGTACATATTAGGAATCATAAGAAGCAAACCCTGCGACGCAGTGAATGTTGACGTTAAAGCACCAGCTTGTAAAGATCCGTGAACTGCACCCGAAGCACCACCTTCTGATTGCATTTCCGCAACTTTCACAGTCTCGCCGAAAATATTTTTACGTCCATTTGCAGACCACTCATCTACATACTCAGCCATTGTTGACGATGGTGTGATAGGATATATTGCAGCCACTTCGCTAAACATATAAGCGATGTGGGCAGCAGCATAGTTACCATCACATGTAATAAAGTTTTTCTTTTTTGTCATCTCGCTAAAATCTTAATTAATTATTAATTAGCTTAAATTTGTTCTACAGTTTTAAAAACTCAAAATTAATAAAAATGACCAATTTACAATGAGTTTTTGGAATTCTTAGACCAATTAATTTCAAGTTCAAACAACTGGTTTTTCTTACAGTTTACAATAACATCAACTTACTACAGTAGTTATTAATACAGAAAAAGCTCATTCAGTTACAAAATATAACCAAACGAGCTTTTATTGTATTAATTAAAGAATATATTTAATCGCTATTCATTGAGACAAGAAACTCTTCATTGTTTCTTGTTTTTACAAGTCTATCTCTTAAGAATGTCATTGCTTCTACAGAATTCATATCTGTTAAGTAATTACGAAGTATCCAAATCTTCTGAAGATCATCTTTTTCTATAAGCAGATCTTCGCGACGAGTGCTTGAAGCAGTAATATCAACAGCTGGAAAAACTCGCTTATTAGAAAG
>JAFGOQ010000062.1 GCA_016926405.1 Bacteroidales bacterium | reverse complement strand
TTCAAGTGCAATTTTATATGCTTCTTTAATTTCTATTTTAGGCATAGTATTCATCCCATTATTGTAATGAAGGTTACAAAACTTCTTATAATTAAACAATCGAATAATATCATCCTCTTTATTACAAATAAAAAGCTCATCTCCACAATTATATTTATTTAAAGTCAAATATAATTTCGAATAATTCCCGTTAATATCAATATTATTTATGAGTTCAATTACTGAATCATTAAATAAAAACAATGCATTGTAATTAATCCACTTAATAAAAGGCAATACTCTTTCTCCATCAACTATATCAAGAATACTATTATCTTTAATTTTACCAAAATCGCCATTAATATTTACTATCTTATTGGCATTGTCATACGAGATACTTATATCAATTCCATCTGATTTAAAAGCTCTATATTTTCTTAGTTTAAAATCATATTTATTTCCATACTGATCAACTAAAAAATAGGACGTATTAGGTAAAGGTGTAAATTCAAAATTAGCAGCTGCAACATTTTCAAAAGTCATTAACTGTTGATTATTAGAATTCATCAATTTAAAATTTCTTTTTAAAGGTTTTAAATCACAACCTACAGATAAAAATCCCACTTTATTAATTTTATTTTCTATCAATGTTTCTCCCTCAACAGCAAAAGTCACATTTGATTTTGAATCAATAAATTTAATTGGGATTACATTAGAGTATTTTTTCTTTTGAAATGAATATGAGAAACTTAAAAGGTCTCCATCTAGAAATTCTACACCAGAAATAGTTAATTGTGCAGGTTTATTTATTACTATTTTAGATTTTGCCTTTGTGATAACTTTATTATCTCTAATAATCTTATAAGTAACTTTAACATTTTCATTCACGTCGGATTTAAGCAATAAAGAAAACTTAAGTGAGCTACTTTTCAATGAAATTAAAGAATCAATCTCACATTGAAGCTGAATTTTATTATCCTTGGGAAATAAAACAAAAATATGTGCAGATGTAGCTTGTTCTGTTTCTGAATTCTCGAAAGTCAACCTATACTCACCTTGCTGAATTTCCCAAGGTAACTCAAAAGAAAAGGAAAGACTATTATCACGAAATAAAATTTCCTTAAAAAATATTATCTTTTCCTCGTTATCAAAGCATGATACCTTCCAATCTTTAATGGGAGTTTTGTTATATGTAAGTATCCTAAAGGATACATTCTCTCCTGGAAGATAAATATCACGATCGGTAACTACTTTTTGTGAGAATAGACACAAACAAAAAGAAATAAGCACAAAAAATAAAGTTGTTTTTTTCATAATTTTTGGGGTTTTAAAATTTATAATAATTCTTTCATTTTCTCTCCTATATTAGCAGGCGAATTAACCACATGTATACCACACTCGGCCATAATTTTCATTTTGGCTTGAGCAGTATCGTCTTTACCACCTATAATGGCACCAGCGTGTCCCATGCGTTTACCCTTTGGGGCAGTTTGGCCAGCAATAAAACCAACAACAGGTTTTGTTCCGTTGTCTTTAATCCAACGAGCAGCTTCGGCCTCCATCTCGCCACCAATTTCGCCAATCATAACTATTCCTTTTGTTTCCGGATCGCTCATAAACAACTTAACGGCGTCAAGGGTTGATGTGCCTATAATTGGATCGCCACCAATGCCAATAGCAGTTGTTTGTCCAAGACCTACTCTTGAGAGCTGGTCAACGGCCTCGTAGGTAAGAGTACCCGATTTTGATATTACACCAACACATCCTTTTTTAAAAATAAACCCTGGCATAATTCCAACTTTACACTCGTTGGCAGTTATAATACCAGGGCAGTTTGGGCCAATAAGAGTAACGCCATGTTTATCGACAAAAGCTTTGGCCTTCACCATATCGGCAACAGGTATTCCTTCGGTAATGGCAACAATAACCTTTATTCCGGCATCGGCAGCCTCCATAATGGCATCGGCACCAAAAGCAGGTGGAACAAAAACAACCGACACATTAGCCTTAACAGCATCAACGGCCTGACTAACGGTGTCGAAAACAGGCTTACCTAAATGCGTTGTTCCGCCCTTACCTGGAGTAACTCCACCAACTACGTTTGTTCCATAATCAATCATCTGTTGGGCATGAAAAGCTCCTTCGCTGCCTGTAAAGCCTTGTATAATTACTCTTGAATTTTTATTAATTAAAATGCTCATAGAATATATTTATTATAGGTTATTATTGAATTTATTGGTTAAAATAAAGCAGTTACAATATAGTAAATGAGAAGGGAATAGAATTAAATATCAGAAAAAAGATAATAGGCTACCAGTAAATAAAAAAAAGGTTGTATTTTGAGCCCTTCAATAAAAATTGAGTAAAAAAGAGTAAATAAAACTCAAATAATAGTGAGATTAGCAATAAGAATTATGGTTAAAAAAAATAACACAATTATACATTCGTGTTAATCCCGTCTAATTATTAAACAGTATGAAACGTCCCGGATTTAATAACGAAAAGCTTAAACGTAAACACAAAATATCGATGCTTTTTAACGATGCCGAAATAGAGGCTATTGAAAAATATTGCGAGAAGTACAACATTACCAACCGCTCGAAATTTATGCGCGAGGCTATTATTTCGGAAGTCTTACAGAAGTTCGACAACGATTATCCTAAGCTTTTTAACTATTAAAACTCGGCACTAATCTTAACATTAATAACTCGGCCAGTTAAATAGTTTGGCACAGCATATTGCCCCTGTTCGCCAGTAGATCCGTTTACCGATTTTACCCACATATGCGAGATTGTGTTTTTTGTATCTAACAAATTAAAAACTTCTAACCCAACCCAAAAACCTTTAAATGGTTTAAGTATTCGAGAGTCGTTTTTAATAAGCCCCTCTTTTTTAAACACTTTAGAGAATCCTATATCAATTCGTTTATAATCGGGAATACGGAAAAAATTATTAGGATTGTCGGAAAATGGCATTTGCTGAGGCATTCCTGTCCCAAAAAAGGCGGTAAGATTAACTTTCCACGAAGGAAAAACCGGCAGATAATCCTGAAAAAACAGACTGAAGTTAAAAAGCCTATCGGTTGGACGAGGGTAATATCCAATATCGGTTTTCTCGTCATTTTTATTTAAATAAAAGTCGCCATCAATATCTTCTTTTGTACGTAATACCGAAATACTAACCCACGATTCAACACCTTCAACAAACTCGCCATTTAACTTTACATCGGCACCATAAGCATAGCCCGTAGCACTATTATTGGCAGCATAAACAATCTGTACGTTTTTCATCTTATACGGATTTAAATCGTACATATACTTATAATACACTTCGGTATCGAACTTAAAAGGACGCCCCCACCACTTAAATTCAAAAGTATTTCCTAAAACAAAATGCCACGATTTTTGCGACAAAACATCGTTGTGAAACTGACCAAACTCGTCAACCATCTCTTTAAAAAATACTGGCTGATTATACGATCCCACCGATAAGTTAAACGAAAGATATTGATCAGAAACAGGTTTAAAAACCAATCGTGCTCGTGGGCTTAAGAAAAACTCGTTATTAATATTTGAATAGTTAAATCGAACACCCGCATCTAACGAAAACGACGAACCGCCTAACTGACGCCAAATATATTGACCATTTAAATTTCCCGAGTATATATAATTAGTTATATGTTTGTTATTCTTTTTAAAGAACTCAAATTCAATTGAGTTATTAGAGTAAGGAACCGAATAACCAGCAGAATCAAGCATTTTCCATTCGTTAGTACTAAAGTCAAAATCCTGAATATCGCAACCCACCTTCCATGTAAGCTCTAAATCGTCGAAGTCAACAATACCTTTATTTGACACAGCCAAAACCTTTGTATCGAGATAATTTCGGGCATGATCGAGATACGACCCCACTCCTATGTTTAACTTGCCATCGGCGCCACCAGTAAGGTTGCTATCGTTATCTAAATCCTGCAACCAGTACTGCCCTAAAATATCGTAAGTCTCTTTCTCGTTCGAGATATAACCAGAAACCGATGTTTTAGAAAAAACTTTATCCGATAGTTTATTATTAACATTAACCGACACCTGACTAGTGTTAAATTTATCAACCTCTCGGCCTTCATAATAAATTCGTAATGTTTGAATATTGGCAAGCGACCCGAATGTGGTTTCTCTATTTTTAGGAATAAAATTGTATCTGTTTAAAGCAACATTTGCCAAAACAGAAACCTCGGTTTTCTGCGAAAGCTTATAGTTAGAAAAAAGCTGAAAATCGAAAAACGAAGGTGTATATTCACCCTCTGTCTGAAGAGTACCAAGAAAGAAACTGTTTGTTTTATAACGAGCACCACTCATTACACTAAGCTTCTTATCTTTCGACACACCTCCAAAATGGAACGATCCGCCAAGCAAAGATGCCTTAGCACTAGCCTCGAACTGAGTAGGACGTCGATACTGAATGTCGAGTACCGACGATAATTTATCGCCATAATTTGAGTTAAAACCGCCAGCCGAAAACTTAACATTACCCACTAAATCGGGGTTTACAGCACTAAGTCCCTCTTGTTGCCCCGATTTAATAAGAAAAGGCTTATAAACCTCTACCCCATTAATATAAACCAGATTTTCGTCGAAGTTTCCTCCACGAACCGAGTATTGCGAACTCATTTCGTTATTAGAAACAACACCCGGAAATGTTTTTATAATAGTCTCAACACCTCCTACCGAGATAGGTGAAAGATCTAAACCATTAATTTTTACAATTTTTGTTGAGGTAAAACCTTTATCGGAAACAACTTTAACTTGCTTAATTAAAGTGCTAGACTCTGCAAGAGTAACTTTCACCAAAGGAAAAACACCATTCTTATTAGCCTTAACAACTAAATTCTGTGTCTGGAAACCTAATAAACTAAATATTAGCTCAACACTTCTCTTTTTATTTTCGATATTAATTTCGAACTCACCTTTAGAATTTGTTATTACCCCTTTGCCATTACCAGCCCTAATTACATTAACAACATCAAGTGGTTGGTTACTTGAATCGAGTACAATTCCTTTTATAACATAAGATTGCGCCAGACAGACAATTGCCGACAAACAAAAAATAACAACGGTAAGAAGAGTTTTCAATTTTATCATTACAACATTATAAACACATGTAATTAAGAAATATTGTTTAAATAAAAAAAGGTTGCCAATAAAAGCAACCTTTAATAGTTATTCATATTTTTTACTGAACCGACTGAATAAAAAGAGTACACGAAATTTCTTTAGCAATTTTCATTTCGGTAGCGTATGCTTTTACTTCAAAGCTCGATCCGTCAACTTTTTTCAATCCAAATTGGTGATACTTACCAACAGTCTTTCTTTTCTTATTATCAATCAAGTCTTGTAAAAAGTTATTTTTATCTACTTCGGTATCGAAAAACAACGAGCTTACATTCTTACCTTCAATAGCCTCTTTTTCGTATCCCGATAGTTTACAGAAATTACTATTGCAATGCTCAATAACTCCTTTTTCGACATTAAAAACAACTATTGAATCGAGTGTATTCTCGGTAAGCTTCATGTATCTAAGACTCTTAACCTCCATCTCTTGATACTGATTCTTTATTTCTTGTTTAGCAATCTTCAGACGTCTTTTCAGCTCCTCTTCCGAATTCATTAACTTTTGTTGTTGTACTGCTAGCAACTTGTTTTGTTCATCGGCAGCAATCTCCATCTGCTTTTCTTTTGTAACATCAATACCAACAAAAACAATTTTAGATATAGTATTATTAAGATCTTTTACATAAGTAAAAAAGCCATGAATCCAATGCTCATTATTATCGGCATCGTGAGTATTTATCATTCCTTCAACCGACATTTCATTAATAACATCGTCCCAAGCTTTATCAATATTAATGCCTGTATTATCTGGGAATAATTTAAAAACGGTAGACTCGGCAAACGAATCGTTGCTTTGATTAAAGCTTGTTAGAAATTTATCGTTAGCAGTTATTGTCTCACCTGCTGCAGTAAATTCGGCCAAAAGGTTAACCTTAGAAACAGCTTTCATTTTACCTTCAAAATCGATACTTTGATTTTTCTGTTCGGTATTATCGATTCCTAAAAACAAAATTTTATCAATAGAACCATCGTTATTTCTAACACATGTGTATGTTGAGATAGTCCATAAATCTTCGCCCTGCTTTGTCTGAAGCTTCATGTAACCTTCGAAGTGTTTACCTCCTCGGCTAAGACCATCCCAAACAGTTTCGAACCACTCCCTATCGTTTTTATTTAAAAAGGTCGATATATGTTTATCTTCCAACTCGAAACTATCTTCGTATCCTAACTTTGTTATGAACTTTGTGTTACCATAAATAAGATGCCCAGATCTTGAGAAATCGGCACGAATCAATGTATGATTTACCGAATTAGTAAAACTAATAAAGTTTTCACTTTGACGAGCCATTTCTTCTTGAGTAGCTTGTAACTCTTCAAGGTTCTGACGCATCTCTTCCTCTTGTGCCAACATTACTTCGTGCTGCTGTCTCGATTCTTCAAGAAGAGTAGATGTTATTCCATTAATCTTAACATTTGCTATTGATGTAGCAAGAATTTCAGCAATTTTAGAAACAAATTCAATTTGGTAATCAGCCATTTCATTAAACGAAGCTATTTCAATAACACCCACAACTTTATCGTTGGCAATCATAGGCATTAACAATAGAACTTTAGGATTAGCTTGTCCAAGTCCAGAAGTAATTTCGATATACGAATCGGGCACTTTTTTAATATATATCTTTTTCTTCTCTATAGCACACGAACCTATAAGACCTTCGCCCCAAGGAGTAGTTTTATTACAGAATTTATTTCTTCCGAAAGCGTATGATCCTTTTAACTCAAAGTATTTATCACCCTCATCATTTAAAAGATAAATACCTCCCTGATTACAGTCAACATACTTCACCAGATTGCTAATTAAAGTAGATAAAAGGGTCGAAATATCGTTACTATTATTTCTTATTACTTCAGAAAAGTCGGCAAACCCCTGAACTTCCCATCTACGCTGATCGTCCTTTTCTTTCTGAATTTTTTCTTCTTTTTCTTTATCTAGTATACTATTCTTTAAACTTAATAGTGCCGAAGAAAGAGAATCCTCACCATCTATATCCACTTCATTTAAGTTTCCGTTAGATAAATTGACTATATATCTATTAAGACGGTCGTTATTCTGATCATTTTTTTCTATTGCTTGAGAATATTCGCGCTTAATTAACAGATATTTTCCGCCATACTTTCTTATTATTAGAGCAGCAAAAATTGGGACTAAATCGACTACAAATAGAAAATAATTTTTAGTATGTAAATACCAAACATTAGAAAAGGAAACATCTATTCCTTTAAAATAAAAATCAAACAAATAGGCTATTAGAGGAAAAATAAATCCTATACAAAACCCCATTAACGTTAACCTATTTAAAAGCCCATTATTACCCTTAATCTTACTCATATATTTATATCAAAAAAGTGAACAAACAATAAAATACAGGTAACAAAAAGCACCTGCAAAAATGATGGTCTAAAATAGTATTATTTTTTTTAATCAAGGAATGTTATAGACAATAAAAAATCTATAGTAGAAATTATATTATTTACACACAGATAAGTTTAATTAGAAAGACAATGGATGCTTCATAAACTTAATAAAATCTACTATGGTATCAATAGAATAAACTTTTTTTGCTGCTCCAAGTTCAATAGCTTTTTTTGGCATACCGAAAACTATAGATGTTTCTTCATCTTGAGCAATTGTAAGTCCTCCATTATTTAATATATCGAGTAACCCAACAGCTCCATCGCTCCCCATTCCAGTAAGCAAAATACCAGTACAATCTGATTGACATTCAAGAGCAGCAGATCTGAATAACACATCAATTGATGGTTTATGTCGATTTACTGGCTCTTTATTTAGAATTTTCAAATAATATGAGTCACCAATTCGCTTAACAATAGTATGACTGCCTCCCTTAGCAAAATAAACATTACCATTCTCTATCAAACACCCATCATACGCTTCTACAATATTTACCAAATAAGTATTATTTAAACGTTGAACTAAGGATGACACAAAATCGTATGAAATATGTTGAACTACAACTACAGGAGGCGATTTATGTGTTAAGACTGCAAAAATCAATTCAAGAAAATAAATCCCCCCAGTGGAGGCTCCAATACAAATTACTGGATGTAATTTTTTGTTGGTTATTCTTTTATACAAAGGGTAAATATCATTAACACTTAAGCTACAAGATATTTGGGAATTATTATCAGATTCATTTTTTTGTTGGATTTCTAATGATTCAATAATCTTCTGACGAATGCTATTACCAAATTTATCCAAATCGTTTTTTGTTTTAATAAACGGCTTTCGTATTACTCCAATTGCACCCAACTTAAGAGCTTTTGCTACAACTGAATTATTTGAATCTATAATAGAGGATACAATTAAAACCTTTAAAGGATGTTGACTCATTATTTTTTGCAAAAAAGTTAATCCATCCATAATTGGCATCTGAATATCTAAAAGCATAACATCAGGAACATTTGTTTTCATAATATCTACTGCCTCAAATGCCGACTGAGCAAGACCAATAACCTCCATTGAACCATCTTCCTGAATAAGAAACCTTAGAATCTCTCTAGTTACCTTGGAATCATCTACAATAAGTATTTTGGTCTTTCTATTCATTATTTAATATTAAATTAACTTCATACTGACTACACCATTAGAGGTATCGAAAATAATTCGTCTTCCTCTATTACCTAAAACATGTTTAGCTATAACTTCTATTTTATACTCGTTCAGCATTTTTAATGCTATATCAATATTTTGCTTACCTATTTCAAATAAATCATTGCTAGTAGACATCATAAAACTACCACCAAAAATTTTAGCCTTTATATTTTCGCGTTCACAACCCTCTGCTTCCATTTTATTAATTAATTGGTCGATAGCAATATTACCATACTTAGATGACGCTACACCTACTCCATCCCAACGAGGTAATAAAAAATGGTTTATCCCACCTGTTCTTGTAACCTTATCCCACAAACATACCGAAACACACGAACCTAAAATTGTATGAAACACAGCTCCTGAATTTGAAATACAGATTCTTTCGGGCATTAAAAAAATGTTCTTATTAACTTTTATATCATTAGTATATCCCATCATATTCAATACTTTAGTTCTTTTAAAATGAGATCATAAGAAAATAGGCTAATAACATTATTGATTTATCTTTTTCTATAAACCTCTGCTCTGGTGGTTTTACAAGTTCTTCATTAATCATTCTTTGCATAATAATGGGTTATAAATATTGATAAACAGAGTTTGCTACAAAATGTAAATTTGGAAATCTATATGCAATGGACTCAGAATGGCCTAAAAAAATGAATCCACCCTTTTTTAAATTTGCTAGAACATTGTTTATTACAGTATTTTGAGATTCTTGATCAAAATAAATTAACGCATTACGAAGAAAAATAATGTCGAATTTATATTGCGTATCTAATTTACAAACAAGGTTGTGATACTTAAATATTACCTTATCATTTAAAAATGGAGCTACTTTTATAAGATTAGAACTAGAATCTTTACTTTTTAAAAAATATTTCTTTTTAATATCGTCCGACAAATTATTTATTTTTGTCTCATCGTAAATTCCTTTAGAAGCTATTTCCAAAACATTAGTATCAATATCAGTAGCTAGTATTGAATAGTTAGCCCCAATTTCATACAACGAAATCGATAAAGAATATGGTTCTTCACCCGTTGAACAAGCGGCACTCCATATTTTTATTTGTTGGCATTTATATATTTCCTTAACAAATTTGCATAGCAAATCAATATGAGTACTCTCTCGAAAAAAATCGGTCTTATTTGTTGTAATTAAATTTATTAAATATGGAATTTCCTGATCTGCTCCTTTTTTTGTTCTAAATAATTCTACATACTTTTTAAAAGTATCAATCTGCAGATTTTTCAAACGTTTTACCAACCTTGCCGACACCATAACGTATTTATTATCTGCTAAAAAAATTCCAGAATGATTGTATATAATCTCTCTGAGAAAATTATAATCAGACTTTGTTAATTTATCATTAAAAATTGATTTTAATACAGTCATTTAATCTTCTTTTATATCTCTTTACTGAAAAAATCTACTCTTATAGAGTCACTTAAAAAAAATATTTTACAATTATTCAACTAATAAAAAATTCAATATTTAAACTTCTATTAAAAATAAAATTGCATTAGTAATTTTCAAATTTGTCATCATTCCTTTCGTATAAATTATACTCAACTCCACTTTTATACTTAGAATTAAAAATATCGTTTTCAAAGTTTACATCTTCAAAAGATCCTATTCTCTCATTCGTAATATTTTTATTAAGCACATCACTAGTTTTGTTTTCAGGTATAGCACTCCAATTTTTATCTGTCTTGAAAAACGACACAAAATGTTTTAATTGATCTGCCTGACGAGATAATTCTTCGGCAGAAACAGCTAATTCTTCAGATGTAGCAGCGTTTTGCTGAGTTACTTTATTAAGTTGATGAAGAGCAATATTAATTTGGTTTGCACCTGAATTTTGTTCAATAGAGGCTGCCGTAATTTCCTGTATCAGCTTAGCTGTTTTTTCTATATCAGGAACAACCAATGCAATTTTATTTACCGATTCACTAACTATACTAGCTCCCGATAAAGAAACTGCATTTATTTCGTTAGCTGCCATTTTACATCTCTCGGCAAGATTTCGTACTTCGGCAGCAACTACAGCAAAACCTTTTCCTTGTTCTCCAGCCCTAGCTGCTTCCACAGCAGCATTTAAAGCCAAAATATTTGTCTGAAAAGCAATATCACCTATTACTGCAACTTTTTCGGTTATCTCCTCCATAGATTTTGTAGCTAAATTAGCACCTTTATTACTAATCCTTATCTGCTCTGATGCTGCAATAGCTATACTCTCTGTTAGTTGAGAATTTTCAGTATTCTGTAATATATTACTTGCCATTTGTTCCATAGATGAAGATATCTCTTCAGTAGAAGAAGCTTGGTCATTTGCTCCTGATGAGAGCCTATGTGATGCAGTTGTAAAATCAATACTTGCATCTGATATATGATTAGCTGTTTCGGTAATACTAGCTACCATTTGCTTCATATTTATAAGCATTTTATACATGGCTCTAGATAAATTACCTACCTCATCTTTTCTTTGTAAATACTCTTGATCAATACTACACGTTAAATCACCCTTTGAAATTTGTTCTGCAATTGATACACTATTAGCAAAACCTTTAGAAATTGAGGATGTAAAAAAATAAGTAATTATTAACATCGCAACAACAACAATTATGTCGAAAAGAATCATAGTCTTATACGACTTATTTGAGAGGTCATTTATAAGAGTAGCTCTATTTATGGTTGATTCAATTCCACGTTGATACACTCCTGAATTTACAGCTATAACATTATCAAATAACTCTGATCTATTTATATTATTTTCTTTTAATAAAACAAAATCTAATTTAAGTTCAGATATTTCATCTTCAATAACCTTTATATTTTCAAATGATTCTAGCTTAAACAAGCTATTTGAATTATTATCGATGGCTTCTACATTAACCTTTATCTTATTCAGTAAGCTGAATATTTCATCGAATTCAATAACAGAATCATTTACTCGAGATTTATATGTTAACAATAATACATTATCAATGCTATTAATAGACTCCGCAAAAAGCTGATATATTTTTTCATTATTTACCCTTTTATTGTTTAGTCTATTTTTTAATTCATTATTAAAATTTGCTTTTAATTTATCGATTCTATTAAGATATATATTTCTTGAATCGTTGATTTGATTGAGTAACAATGAGGTAGAATTAATGGCCTTTTCATATTCTTTATGAAAACCAACAGTTTTTTGATAATCTTTATTTAGATCTTCGTTTATACCAAAACGAGCTATGATTTGCTCACCTCTCTGTATAATTTCTTTGACCTTATTATGGTAATAATAACATTCTTCTAAATCTTTTTTGTCATAAGAGATTACATATTTATTAAATGAAAGAATGGACAACCGAAAATTATCCTCAATTATATTTGCGAAAACAATCTGATTTGAATCTTTATTAATAAATTCATTTGAAGCTTTTTTAATATTTATCATATTAAAAAAAATAAATCCTTCAGCTGCAATTATTATAAGAATAATTAGTCCAAAACCTAACATTACTCTACTTCTAAGTTTTATATCTACTAGTTTCATAAGTCCACTGGTTTTATTTCTGTATTATTTTAATGATATTAAGAATTAATTAAGCTTCATAACGCAAATATCTTATTTAAACAAGCTGATCTACTGATAATTCACTTTTGCTAAAAACAGCATTAATATCAACAATCATAATTATCTGATTATCAAAAAAAGTTGTACCATTAATATATTGGGAATAAATGCCATTAATAGGAGTTCTATCTATTTCATCCTCCTTAATTTCTATAACAGAAATGACACTATCAACAAGAACTCCAACTTTAACTTCCTTATTATCCCCAATTTTTTCAAAAACCACAATGCAAACATTCTTCACTATTTCGGTTGATCCCAAATTCATCTTTGTTTTTAGATCTAAAACAGGTAAAATCACTCCACTAAAATTTGTAATACCTCTAATGAAATTTGGAGAATCTGGTATTTCTGTTATTTCAGAAGGCTCTACTATACAAAGAATGTTACTAATGTTAACAGCAAAAATATCTTTCCCCAAAGAAATAATTAGAAATGAATTCAATACACTTTCCATATCATATAATATCTTTAATTAATAAACATTTCTAAACCTAATCGAGCTTTTACAAGACTATTAATATCTAATACTAAAACAGTTTTTCCATCACCTAAAATAGAGGCTCCTAAAAAAATATCTTGAACATTTACAAAACTATTAATAGACTTTAAAACAGTTTGGTACTCTCCTAGAACCTCATCTATAATAATACCAAACTCCCTTCCATCTATTTCTACAATAAGCATGTTTGCCATATTTATATCATCATTTCTTTCCCCTTCAAAAACTTCAATTAGATTAACAAAGGGGATTCGCTTTTTATTAATTACAACAAACTTGGTTGTATTATTAATGATATCGATGTATTCTATTGGTAATATTTTCTGTACAGAAAACAATGGGACTATATACTTATTCCCATTTGCCTTAATTATCAATCCGTCAAATATTGAAAGAGTAATAGGCAATTTAATCGTAAAAGTTGTTCCTTTATCTTGACAAGTATCCACAGATATTGTACCTCGTAAGTTTAAGATGTTTTTAAAAACAACATCTAGCCCTACTCCTCTTCCAGAGATATCACTTACATTAGTGGCAGTAGAAAAACCTGGACTGAAAATAAAATTAATTACCTGATTATCTGGAATATTATCGTCTTTGTTTAGTAAACCCTCTCTAATAGCCTTCTCTTTAACCATGTTTACATCAATACCCCTTCCATCATCTGACACCTCTATAATAACATGCGCACCTGAATAATACGATTTTATAGTTATTTTACCCTTCTCAGACTTGTTTTTTAACAGACGCTCTGAGGCTTTTTCTATGGCATGATCTAACGAATTTCTAATTAAGTGCATTAGTGGGTCAGATAAACATTCTACTACATATTTATCAAGTTCGGTGTTATTATCGCTAATATCAAAAACAATATCTTTACCTAATTCTTTTGCTACGTCCCTAATCATACGCTGGTATCTTGGGAACAGACTTTTAATGGGAATTAATATTAAAGCGAATGCAACATTTCTTAATTTATTAGTCAACTTATCAATACCATCAGTTATTCTAGACAACTCATCATCAAGTATATTCTTTGATAACATTTTTAAACGTTCTTGTACAATAACCTGCTCGCTAACAATATTTATCAGCTCATCAAGTTTTGAAGAAGCCACTCTTATTGAATTTATCTGACTATCAACTATTTCATTAGTTGCACGTTTATTAACATAAGGCACTTCTAAAGAAAGCAAATCGCAAATTTTCGATATACCCAACTTATAAGAAACATTACATTCGTTATTTAATTTATTCAAAATCGACTTATCATTTAATAAATCAACATCTGAGATTTTTATAATCTCAACATTAACCATGTCTTCAATTGATAAAAAAACATTGGCTATTTCACTCTTTCTCCTATTTGTGAATAAAATAATTTCCCAAGACTGATTATTTAATTTAGTATTTAACTCAATTAATGAAGGAAATCTTTGGGTAACAGGATGAACCCATGAATTCCCAAAACAACAAACATCATCGATAAAAGACATTGGATTAATCCCGTCTCTAAGAATTAAGCTCTTGAAATCAACAAAAATATAATACAATGAATTTTGCTTATCTATTTCTGACAACATCTTTGAATCTACAGAAATATTATCATGATTTTCAGAAGACATTATCTCTTCTATCTTAGAGATAAACCTATTTTTTGTAAGCTTACTCTCCTGAGAAATTTCGTCGTTACTATTAATAAGAACCCTCAGGAAATCTCCTATTTCCAATATTGACGTAACAAAATATGAATCAATAGTTATTTTACCATTTCTAACTTTATCGAAAAGACTCTCAAGTGAATGTGCAATATTATCGATATTAAAAAAACCAAACATTGAGCTATTACCTTTGAGATTGTGCATTACTCTAAAAATCTCTTCAACAAGAACTGCATCATTAGGATCTTGCTCTAATTGCAACATATTAGCTTCTAATACAGAAACATACTCAAGCGCTTCGGATTTAAACTTATCTATAAATTCCTCAATCATCTAATAAAGTTTTTATTATTTTAATCAATCAGGAAAATAAATGATTTAATAATTGAATTAATTAGTTGCTGGCATAAAGCATAAAGAGTTCAGTCAAAACAAATAATCAAACAATTAGTAAAAGGTATAAAAGATTGTTTAAACTGTCAATTCAGAAATAGCTATACAATTTTTCAATGGGTATAATAAATTTGTGCGACAATTAAACTTAACTCCTTTTAATAATCAGGACATTTAATTGCCTTTTTTACACTTAACAACAAATTAATAAGATATTAATCTATTCCACTCCTTCAGTGAGAATAAACAGACCGATACATCAGAAATTATTCAGTGTATAACATTCATAAAAAAAATCTCAATATTTCTTTTTGATAAATCACTAGACAGATTAATGATTATGATATCATTTTTATAGGAATCAGAAGTACAGAGCAAGCTACCACTCATTATTAATTCTGAATGTTATAATTATAAAAATTAGTATTATCTAAAATACTATTATAGTTACAAGAAATGTCAAATTTGAATTTAAAGCTTCGATTTATCTTTTTTTCTATTTTTTTAAAAGTAACAATAACATCAATAAATTTAAAGCTAAAATTTGTTATCCCAGAAAAATCTAATATGTACTTATCGAAGTACAAAGTATCATTTAAAAAATATTTTTGAATTTCTGATGAAGAAATAGTGTTTAACTCACCATCAAATGAAATGATTGCTGTTTTTATTCCTCGATTAATTTTTGGCTTCAGTTTAATTTTAATAGATTCCATTTATTTAGGGTTTACGATTTTCTTACTATTAATACTAATAAAATTCATTTTTTCTGTTTTGCTAATAACCTTTATATAATATACCACTCCATAATTAAAATTAGTATGCATATTATTTAGGTAAATTGTTAACATATATTATAAATTACATTAATTAGTCATTTTATACTCTCTGTTAGATTATAAAAATCTTCATTTCATGCTCAAATATATCTCTAATACTACACTAATATCACAAGTTATATGATGAGATAAAATAATAGTGACACTGACATAAATCACCTTTAATATTTTTTTTATATATTTAGTAACGAAAACGTAAAATATTACAATATGGATTGTGTAATTCCTACTTTTGACTGTCTAAACGAAGATGAAATCATTGCTATTAACAAAAATAGTTATGAAGCATTATATAGAAAGAAAGACCTAATAACAAAACAAAATAGTCGAATAAACGAAGTAGCCCTTATAAAATCTGGTTTAGTTAAAATATTTAAAGAAGGCAGATTAAACAAAAACCATATTGTGCGACTGTCTTCAAGAGGCGAATTACTAGGAATCATACCTTTACTAGCCGATCAAAGCCACAACTATTCTGCTATAGCTCTTGATGATTGCTCAATCATATATATTAATGCTCAAGTATTATTAAGAATATTAAAAAATAATGGTGTTTTCTTTACAGAAATAATTAAAAATGTATTGAATACCGATATAGCTACAACAGACAGATTAATTAGCTTAACACACAAACAGCTTCCTGGTAGAATTGCAGATGTTCTTCTATATTTTTCTGAAGAGATATATAAAAACAACTCATTCACTCTTCCCCTTTCAAGACAAGAATTAGCAGAACTTGCTGGTACAACTAAAGAGAGTTTTATTAGAACATTAACTGAGTTTAAGAACGACAGAATTATTTCAATAGATTCAAGAAACATTATAATTGAAAGTTTACAGATTGTAAAAACTCTTAGTAAATTAGGGTAAAAAAATATTGTTTATGCAAATACTAATAGTTGATGATATTTTGGTTAACAGAATACTTTTAAAAGAAATTTTAAAAACTTTCAATGGTATTGCTATAAAGGAAGCCGAAAATGGCGAAAGTGCAATACAGAAAATTGAAACCTCCAATTTTGATATTATCTTGATGGATATTGAAATGCCTGTCATGAATGGATTGGAAGCAACAAAATACATTAGAAACAAACTAAAAAAACCAAAATGCGATATCCCAATAATAGCTATTACTGCACACAATCCAAATAATTTCATTCATATGTATTCAAAAGTAGGCTTCAACGATATTATGATAAAACCATACTCGATTGAAAAAATCAAGAAAATATTAGCCAAATATTTATAGCTATTTCTATATTTTTTTCATAACTTCTGTAAACCACTGATGCTTAAGCAATGGTTTAAACTAATAATAACCAAAGAAAACCACAATTATGATGGATCAATACATAGCAGACCTGCTAAATTCAAATAATAGAATTATTATCCCTGGCTTTGGGGCATTAATAAAGAGAGAGGGAACATCATCAGGTTCTTATATAATTACTTTCAGCCCTTTTCTTAAATACAACGATGGCCTTTTAGTTTCTCATATTGCAAAAAAAGAGAATTGCACCAAAGAATTGGCTCAGACTAAACTGGATAATTTTGTCACTAATTTAAAATCTGAATTAAACACCAAAAAGAAATACGATATTGTTAATCTAGGTACATTTACTATTGACGATAAAGGGAATATGAATTTTGAAATGAAAGACGAAATTTCTATTCCTAAATCTTCGACAGATACACCTCCAATAATTCCTAAAACTGAAGAATCAAAAACAACTTCAAAAAAAGAGGAATCAAGGAATAATAATCCAGAAAATAAGAAACCAAAACCAAACGTTCCCATCACAAATAATGTAAATAATAATTTCTGGGAAAAATTTATGGATTCAATACATTATAAGGAAAAAAGAAATTTATATATTGGGATTATTGCTAGCCTACTCTTTATTTTTCTCCTTCTAGTTATTCTTGACCAAACTAATGTTGTAAATATTTTTGGCTCTTCGAAAGAAAAAAATAAAACTTCAGTAAATAAAGAAGTTAAAAAGGTAATAACAAAAGATGAATACAAAGTTATTACTGACAATAAAAAAACAGCTAAGATAAAAATTCCGCAAGATATAAATCCAAAAACAGGGGAATACATGCGATACTATATTATGGCTGGCAGTTTTAGAATTAAAGGTAATGCAGATAAATTCTCGAAAAAAATGAAGAACCTTGGCTATGAAGGAAAAATTATTCTAAAAGAAAATAATATTTACTCTGTTTCACAGGCTAGTTATTGGGGATACACCGAAGCAAAAGCAAATTTACTAGTATACAGAAAACGCCAAACAGATTTATGGCTTTATAGATATTAAACAACCTTTATTTGTATATTCGCCTCCTTATTAAAAGGAGGTTTTTTTATGATTCTTTTAAAATCTAAATTTTTAGATAGAAATCTTATTATTAGAGATCATCATAGATCCTCGAAACTTAGCTTAAGAGTGAAGCCAGATGGAGATATTTCACTTACTATTCCACGAAACTATAGCATAAAAAAAGCTGTGAAGTTCATAGAATCAAAAAAAGAGTGGATTACTCAAACTATCGAAAAGATTAATTCATTAGAAAAATATCAAAAAGAGATTTTATTACCAGGAAATCAACATAACACTAAATTTCATTCGATAAAAATACTTACTCATAGTTCAAACGAAAGTTTCGTGAGCATTAAAAATCAAGAGACTAAAATAGTACTTTCGGATAAAATTAATGACTATAGTAAAAACGAGATTCAAAATTTTATTGAAAAAGCTTTTATTGAAACTTTCAGAATTGAAGCTAAACAATACTTACCCAAAAGAGTAGAGGAGTTATCTAAAAAACACAATTTAGCATATAATAATGTAAGTATTAAAGCGGCTAAAACCAGATGGGGATCTTGCTCATATAAAAATAACATCAACTTATCACTTTTCTTAATGAAATTACCTAATCATTTAATCGATTACGTAATTTTGCATGAGTTAACTCATACAATCGAAAAAAATCACAGCAATAGATTCTGGGACAAACTAAGCTCTTTTGAAAAAAAATCGAAGATTTACGATAAAGAATTAAAAAAGTATTCAACTACCATAAAAATTGAAAATAATGAAATTTGAACTAAACGCAGATTATTTAGAATTAAACAAATTATTAAAAACAACACAAATTGCGCAAACTGGGGGACACGCTAAAATATTAATAAGTGAAGGTTCGGTAATTAGAAACGGTGAAGTAGAAACAAGAATACGCGCAAAAATAGTTAAAGGCGACAAAATAGAAGTTGAAGGAAAAATTATTGAAGTAGTTTAATTTTGCTGACATAATCTATCAACCATTTCAGAAGACGATTCGAAGAGATTGTGAGTTAGATTTGAAAAATATTTTGACTTATCTATTTTTGAAAGTTTTTTATTATCATTTATTAATGTTAAGATCTCTTCTCTTTTTTCAACCGCCTCTGATAATATGCTATAAACATATTCGTAATTAACAACTGGCGAATAATATAGACAAGTATAACACTCTTGTATAACAAACTCAAAAACAGAATTCACATCTTTTTTCAAATCTCTAATCTTCATGTTTTAAATTTTTTCTCATTCCAATATAAGCTAATTATTAAAACAACACCAATCTTTTTTCACACTAATTTGACTAACAAAAAATAACAATAAGTCCTCTTTCAAAATAATATATTTAACTCTCTGGATTCACTTTATATATCGCAAAGAAGGGCATAAAACAAAACAAAGTTAAATATTATGTAAAACAACAACTGTTAAATTTATAAAATGAAAGATCATCTCTTCGATAACTCCTCAATATAATCAACTATTTGTTTACTGTTCCATTTATACGAACCTGTTTTCTCTAGAACTAATTTGCCCTCCTTATCAATTATGAAAGTATTAGGTATTGAACCTTTATTTAGAAACGAAGGCAAGCCTATTTTACTTTGAAATACATTAAAAAAGAATCCTCTTTTTTTCATAAAAGGATTAACTTTTTTGAAAGATTCATCCACAACAGTAACAATTACAACATTGGCATTGTCCTTAAATTTCTGGTTTAAATCATCAATATATGGAAGCTCTGCCACACATGGAGAACACCAAGTTGCCCAGAAATTAATAAACACTACTTTATTTTTGCACAATTGCATATCAAAAACTTCCCCTCTTGACGACACTAATTGCCAGTTATAAAAACTATTAGGCACAGAAATATTACTGTTTTCAATTTTACCAGATGATGTAATTCCAATATTCAACAATAATTGCTGAATTTTAACTCTGGTAGATGGTATAAGCACCATCAATAAGATAACCAATAGCAAGAAGTCAAAAAACTTGCTTAGTTTCGACTTCTTTTTATATTCCTCTATTTTTATTTTAAAAAATTTCATTTACAATAACTTTGATTTAACTTTTTCTATTACCGCTCTACTATTCCCAATAAAAGTATCTTCACCTATAATAAAAATAGGCCTTTTTATAAGAGTATAATGCTTAATTAACAGGCTTTCTATTTCATCGTCACTCAACTGTTTATTCTTAAGATCTTGCTCCTTATATATTACGGCATGTTTATTAATTAAATCCGAAATACTATCTACTTTGCTAACAAAAAAAGCAATTTCATCTTCTGATAACCGATTTTCTTTCAGATCAATTACTTTAAATTCATCATTAACACTAACCTCCTTCATTATTCTTTTACATGTATCGCATGTAGAAAGAAAATATACTGTTTTTTCCATTTTATTATTCTCTAATTATAGCCTTTACACTTCCTACTAAAATTTCACCCTCAACATATACAGGCTTTCGACTTAAATCATTAGTAACAAATACTGTAAGTTTTTCGCCTCCATTAAAAATAGTACCTTCAACAAGTTTAACCGAAAATTTAATAGTGTTATATGTCTTCCCATTTTTTAATACTAGGTTTTGATATCCTAATAATCGAAGATAAACAGGATAAGTATCACCTTCTATTAACAGCTGAATTGGTATTTTATCACCTATTTCATATGCAGAAAAATCAATTGAACGACAATAATAAACAGCCGAAAGAACATCTCGTAAATCGTCGAGACTCTTAACAGAGGTATTAGCTTTGCGATCTTTATTTAGAAGTACACAATTTACATTATTCGTATTGTAATCGAAAAAAAACTGATTCTTTACCCAATACCTTCCCTCAGATGTACTACGTTTAAAATACAGAGGCTTTAAAGTTTTTGAATCAATCTCACTAACAAAAGAATCACGTATTCTAAAAATCCAATCGTATTGAGGTAAAGAGCTTCCAGTTGCTTTTAAAAGAATTCTATCATCATTCTCTTTCTCAACCGAAAATTCGGCAATTCCAGCTTTGATCCATAGAAAACTCCAATTATAATATGCATCATAAACCAATTTCTCGCCCACTTCAAAAACATTATTCGGAAGTTTCTGAACAGTAGTAAAAACAGGCAATGACATTACAAAAGCAAAAAACAAAAGAAATAATCTATAGCTCACATTCATATGGTCAAAAATAAAAAACCATCGCAATTAATACGATGGTTTTGATTTTTATTTGAGTTTAATAATTAAAAACTCCATTTAGCAGCAAGAGTTGGCATTACTTGCATACCATCTGAACCAATAATAAAATTATTACTAATCTCTACCTCACTTCCAAGAGAAAGATGCTTTGTTGCATTATACCATAACTGTGGTTCTGTCAAGAAAACCCAATTTGAGTTATCATTACCTAGTCCTTGCGACCAGAAATCAACAAAACCTGTAAATGACACTTTTCCTTTAAATAGAGGCACAAACCAAACTCCTGTAAATTGAATATCAGCAGCATTTGTTATCCCATCAATATACTTATACAATGCCGAAACTTCAAACGAACCACCTTTAATAGGCAGAGGATATGATACACCTGTTAGATAAGCATTTCTAAATGATTGACCAATCACTAAACCACCATTATACTCAAGGTGAAGCTGAACAGGTAATTTCCCTAACTTTAGGTTACGAGATATCTCCCAATAAGCTAACGAAATACCATTTTTATTACCGTTATAATCCATATCGATAAAAAAGAAAGTAGAGCCATAATTGTCGGGCTTAAACATTTCAACTGTAGTTGTTAAAAAACCTCTACCTTTACCCATATCGTAATGAGTTTGTACATTTTGTGCCTTAGCAACACCAATTGAAAGCAACAAAAGAGCAATAATTACTTTTCTCATAATAATTCTGTTTTTAAGTTTTCCAAAAATATAGTTTTTTAACCAATTTTAATAATTAGCCATTCCATTTAATCCACGACACTTCGGCTTGCTCCTCAAGCATTCTTTGACCATTAATGGTTTTTGCCCCTAGCAATCGAGCCTCTTTTAATAATAATGTCTCAACGGGATTATATATTAAATCATAAACAATATGATTTTCTGTTAAAAGATTAGTAGGGAAGTCAGCTTTTTCGTTAACATTAGGAAATGTACCAAGAGGAGTTGTATTAACTATAATTAAATTATCTTCAACAATTCTCTTATCAATATCGCAATATGCCAATCCTTTATTAATATCGCGAGAAACAAAATGATATTCTATTTTAAGACTCTTAAGTGCATAAGCAACAGCCTTTGCCGCTCCGCCTGTTCCTAATATCAAAGCCTTTTTATGACTATTTGTTAATTTAGGTTCTAAAGCTTTTTTAAAGCCTATCCAATCAGTATTATAACCAACTAAGCACAACTCATCATCAGTTCGCTCTACTTTAACACTATTTACGGCCCCTATTTCTAAAGCAACAGGATCTATTAAATCCAGATAAGGAATAA
This sequence comes from Bacteroidales bacterium, assembly GCA_016926405.1. Classification (GTDB taxonomy): domain Bacteria; phylum Bacteroidota; class Bacteroidia; order Bacteroidales; family UBA6680; genus UBA6680. The sequence goes on along the minus strand of JAFGOQ010000062.1, from coordinate 28,721 downwards.
TAGACTCTTTATGAGGAATAGTAACACTAAAACCTTTAAGATTTTTAGTATTAACTAAATCTCTTATCTCTGAAATACACTGTAACTCAAAAGGAAAAAAGTCACAATCGAAAAATCCCTCTTTCCGAAATTTACTATCGAAATATCTCTTCGAGAAAGAATGACCTAAAGGAAATCCTACAAGACCAAAATGCTTCATCATTTAGCTATTTTTTTTGCAATATATTCGATCACAAAAATAACAAGAAAGCCAACAACCATAAACATTACAGCATACCCAACCTGCGATGGCTGATTATTTACTACTTCCCAATGGTTTGGAAGAATATTATTCTCAATATAGGGTATTTGCTTTCCATGCGATCCTGTAATCCATTCAAGAGTCTCTTTCCAAGGCCATATTTTATTCAAAGATCCGATCATAAAACCAAAAAGAGCAGCAATAGTAATGTCGTGATACTTTTTCAAAAGCCATCCTAAAATATTGGAAAATGACAACAAACCCACAACTGCACCTGCACCAATAAGGAGAATAACTGAAATGTTAGGATTATTAGGGTTAATAGCTTCGAGTACAGTTTGATATTTACCTAGCAAAAGGAGTATAAATGCTCCCGATATTCCTGGTAAAATCATTGCACAAATAGCTATTGCACCAGTAATAAAAAGAAAAAAGTATGAATCGGAAGTATTTGTTGGGCTTACAGATGTAACCCAAACAGCAACAGCTGCAGCAATAACAGTAACAATTACTTTATAAATATTCCAGTTATGAATTTTTCTAGCAACCATTATTGCCGAAGCAATTATCAAACCAAAAAAGAAACTCCATAACAAAACAGGATATGTATCTAATGTATATTTAAGAACACGCGCAACACTTAAAACACTTGTAAGGATACCCAAAAACAGAGTAAGCAAAAAAGCACCATTAACAGCTTTCCAAAACTCTGATATTCCTCCTTTTTTAAACAACAACTTAATATTAACCAAATTAAAAGAGCGGATAGAATCTATCAGCTCTTCGTAAATACCAGATATAAAAGCTATTGTACCACCCGAAACTCCAGGAACAATATCTGCTGCTCCCATAGCCATTCCCTTAAGAAAAAGTATAATTCTTTGTTTTAACATATTTATTAATTAGATATATTGTAAAAAATGCATCTTCACTCAAACGTAAACTTTAAATCAAAAATTGTTTGCTAAGGTCAATAATTAATTTTGCACCAACCAAATTAAATATACAGACCTGTTAAATCTTATATATAGTCTAACTTAAAATTTTATCTTAAATATACTCAACTATAATTTAACAAAGGCTTGGGCCTATATAAAGCCCAAGCCTTTGTCTATTACCATTGTTAAACCACTATCACGAGTTTTGCTATCTCGCTTAAGTAAAAATGGCAACTCTAAAATCATTGTTTAATTTCTATTTTTATATATCTCGTATAAATCAGTAACCTTACTATTTAATCTCGACTCAGGAACAACATTAAAAAACCTACTACTTCCTGTAAAGTCAGAGGATAAACCATTTTCCAAATATACTAATGAGTTTTGAATATCATCAATTTTATACGAACAAGCTGCCAAAATATAATTTGCGTCAGCACTATCATTAAGGTTACTATAATTATCTTTTAGATAGTTATAAGCATCAGAAAATTTATCTTCTTGCAAGCTTATTTCTGCAATTTTAACATACAAATCGACACATTTAGAATCACACATTAATCCATTTTTATATGAATTAATGGCTTTATCCATATCTCTTTTAGACACACTAATATCACCAAGTAAAGCCCAATAAGAAACTTGATCTTGATCTAAACCAATCGCATTTTCAGTATAATGAATAGCCTCTTCGTACATCTCTTTTGAGAACATTATCTTAGCCAAACCATGCCATGCATCTGAAAACTCTTCATCAATTCTAAGAGATTTACGATAATTCTGCATAGCCAAATCTGTTTGACCAAGTTTTTCGTAACACTCGCCTATGTAACATAAAGCAGGAGCACTAGCCGAATCTAGCTCTAAAAACTGATTAAAAATCTCTATTGCCTCATCATACTGATCTTTAGACATCAGAATATTTGCTTTATTAAATAGAGCCGATGGATGATTTTCATTTATTGCTAAACAATAATTATAGGCCTCCAAAGCATTTTCAACATCATTTGATTTACTGTAAACAAACCCAAGATTAAACCATGTATTGTCAGAAAATGTTTCTTCATCGATAAATGCTTTATAATGAAAAATAGCCTTCTCATAGTTTCCTATTCTATCGCAACAAAATGCTATATCGTTATGAAAAGAATATTCAGTAGGATCAGCATGAAGAGCCATTAAAAAGTATTTTAAGGCGCGTTTATATTTGCCTTCACTCTCAAAAACTTCGGCTATAGTACAAGCTACACTCGAAATATCATCCTCGGCCAAAGCAATTGCCGAATCAAAGGCTATTTGAGCATCTGCATATTGCTGCATTTGTGCCAAAGCACATCCTTTTAATAAAAACACATCAGGATTAGTTGAATCAATAGACTCTACAAGCTTAAGTAATTCCGTTGCTTGCTCGGCTTCGTTGTTTTTTAACAACAACTGAGCTTCTCTGATACGTAACGACAAAGCTTGCGGATGAATACTATTAGCCAAATCTAAAACTTCTTTTGCCTTATCTGTTTCCTCTCCGTTTAAATAATACCCTAAGATATCTTCAAACTCAAAAACATCAAAAAAACAAGGTGTCTTATCCTCAACCATTTTTTCATATTTTCTTACCGAAGTAAAGAAAGTATCATCTCCAAAATTATCTTCTACTCTATCAATCATGGTTTTTTTGTTTTGTGCTTTATACAAACTTAGAAAAATAATGATATAAATCACCGTTTACTTGTCAATTAAATTCAACAGTTTATCAACCATAATATCAAGTTAATCACAAAGTCATTGTTACGAAGGTTGTTTTACTCATGTAGATATAAACATCTTATCAACAATTTAATTTTCTTGATGTTAATAAGATTTTCTTAACACAAAACACACCCCTATGAAATACACATTTCATAATGTTAGCACAAAAAGTCAAAAAAAAGTTTAAATCTATTCAAAAAACAACTATTTATTAAGAAGTTTATTTTCTTTGCAACTAGAATATCAACAAAACAATAATAAAAAATGAAAAAATTAATTCTAGGACTTGGCATGATTGCCCTTTTACTTCCAAATGCAGCAAATGCACAAGAGGAGAAAAAAGAAGAAGGATTCGAGTTTAAAGTTGTAAAGCAAGTTAAATCAACTCCAGTAAAAAATCAACATCGTTCGGGTACTTGCTGGAGCTTTTCGGGGCTTAGCTTTTTCGAAGACGAATTACTTCGCATGGGTAAAGGAGAATTTGACCTTTCGGAGATGTTTGTTGTAAGAAACTCATACGCAGATAAAGGAGAAAAATATGTTAGATTTCATGGTAGCCTTAACTTTGGTGGTGGTGGTTCTTTTCAGGATGTAGTTAACACTATTGCTAAATATGGTATTGTTCCTGAATCAGCATACAAAGGATTACAATACGGTGAAGATGGACACGTACATGGCGAAATGGACGCAGTACTTAAAGGATATGTTGACGCTGTTTTAAAAAACAAAAACAAAAAACTATCTACCGCATGGGTAAAAGGAATGAATGGTATTCTTGACGCTTATCTTGGCGAATACCCAAATACTTTCTCATATAATGGTAAAGAGTACACTCCAAAATCTTTCTCTAAAGAACTTGGTATTAATGCCGACGATTACGTAATGATTTCGTCGTACACTCATCACCCATTTTATAAGCCTTTTATCATTGAGGTACCAGACAACTGGTCGTACGGATCGGTTTACAATCTTCCGCTTAACGAAATGATGGAAGTTATTGATAACGCTATTCAAAACGAATATGCTGTTGCATGGGCTGCCGATGTGAGCGAAAAGGGCTTTAAATATAACAAAGGTGTTGCTCTTGTTCCAGAAAAGAAATTAGACGACCTTACAGATTCTGAAAAATCTAAGTGGGAAGGACTATCTGCAAAAGAAAAAGCAAAGCAACTTTACGATATCACTGGTCCTACTACAGAGAAAGTGATTACTCAAGAACTTCGTCAAGAAGAGTTTGACAATTACACAACTACTGACGACCACGGAATGGTTATCGAAGGAATTGCTCTTGACCAAAAAGGCAACCAGTTTTACATAATTAAAAACTCGTGGGGAGAGTCAAACGTATACGATGGATATTTCTATGCATCAAAATCATTTGTGCAGTTTAAAACAATGTCTATACTTGTAAACAAGAATAGCATTCCAAAAAACATCAGAAAGAAATTAGGTCTATAATTTACACCTATATATAATGTATAAAATCACCCTGTCAACTTTGGCAGGGTGATTTTTTTATAGCACAACACAAATTTGGCCAATTACTCTTTCAATTAAGCTTTAATAATTACTCACACTAATATAAGCCTACACAACAACAAGAATCCGACACATACATGTAACAATAAATCTGCTACAATAAAAAAGCCGCTCCAAAATGGAGCGGCTTTCAAGTTATACCATATAAATAAGGTATCTATATATTATATTTTGCTTTCTACAATAGCCATAATTTCAGCTTCAAGAGCAATAGCTTTGCTTACTATATCTTTACAACGAGCAAGAATATCTTCAACATAAGCTTTATCATCTAAACCTCCTGTATTAATCTTAACGTTGTAATAAGCACCAATAACACCACTACGAGCAGCAAGAGCACCAACACCAGCATCAGTTACTGAGTTTGGATTACCAATCTCAGCCATTGCTTTAATAACTTCCATCGACTCGTAACATAATGTCATTGTCTTAAATGGAACTTCAATAGCAAATTTAGTTGCTGCCTGAAGAGCTTCTTTACGTGCAGCAACCTCTGTTGGATTAGATTTTGGCAAGCTAAGAGCATCCATAATTTTGTTAAATGCGTTTGTATCGGCATCAACAAGATTAAGAAGTGCATCGTGGTAGAATTTACCTTTCTCTGCCCAGTTTGAGAACTCTTCCCAACGAGCATCCCAACCTGCTTTGTGCGACGATAAGTTAGCAACCATTGTGGCAAGTGCCGATCCCATAGAACCCATATAAGCAGCAATCGATCCACCACCTGGAGCTGGCGACTCAGAACCTGTTTCGTGAACAAATTCAGTAAGATTCATATCGATAAGCTTTTTACCTTTTTTCTCTTCGTTCTCAAGAATATACTCAATAATCTTTTTATCTGGATCGAAAGGATAAAGTTCGTCTAAGCCTAACGACTTAACAGCAATCTTAATAATCTCGCGGTCAGAAATACCTAACGAACGATTTTGTTTACGTAGGAAATATTTACCAGCCTCAAGCATTGCATTTAATGGCACAACACCAACCATTTCCGATCCTGTAACACGTAATCCACGTGCATTACAACGCTCGTAAACAGCTTCGTAAGCCTCGTGCATAGATGTAATAGAGATATCTGTAAGGTTCATAGAGATTTGAGCAATACCAAACTCTTCGATAAACCAACCAATAGCTTTAACTGATTTAAGCATTCCTGGAGCCCAAACTTTCTCGCCATTCTCATCTAATACAGGCTTACCATTAGGTGTTCCATCAACAGTTTTAACACGACCACGCTCGCGAACATCGTAAGCAACAGCGTTAGCACGACGTGTAGATGTTGTATTTAAGTTTACATTATAAGCAACAAGGAAGTTACGTGCACCAACTGCAGTAACACCCGATTTTGCTACGCTCTCGTTCCACTCTGCAGGACCAAAATCTGGCTTCCACTCTGGAGTACCAATACGACGCGATACAGCCTCGTACTCACCCTCGCGACAAACAGCAAGGTTCTTACGCTTAGCTTCGCGAGCAGCTGCTTCATAGCAATAAACAGGAATATTAAGCTCTTCACCAATACGCTTTGCTAGTTTGTGAGCATAAACAACAGTCTCTTCCATAGTAATGTTTGAAACAGGAACCAATGGACAAACGTCAGTAGCACCAAAACGTGGGTGAGCACCTTTATGATTGCGCATATCGATAAGTTCTTGAGCCTTCTTAACAGCCTGGAAAGCAGCTTCAATTACTTCGTCGGGAGTACCAACAATTGTTACTACAGTACGATTGGTTGCTTTTCCTGGATCAACGTCTATAAGACTTACTCCATCAACTTTTTTAATCTCATCAGTAATTTTGTCGATAATAGTCATATCAACACCTTCACTGAAATTAGGTACGCATTCAATTAATTTTTTCATCGTATTTATTATATGTTTTGTTTTGTTATTTTTTTTACAGTAGAGATGCTCAAATAGAGCATTCTACACTTTATTTAATCTCTAAATTCAATAATGCTCTCAACTTTTCAATTTCTTCTCTTGCCGATTCAATAGATTTAAATTTACAAACAGGTATAATCTCCTCATTATCTCCACCGTAAAGAATTATCCTTACATCAATATTATGAGAATCAATTGACCTGTTACTTTTACTGTACACTCTATAACCTCTATGATTTCTTTTTAATCCAATTTTCATCTCGGGTCGAATCTCTATCCAATTACCATAAGGAATAATACCAAAAAAGTTATTCGATAATTTTATTCGTTTTCGTTCGGCATCTAGCAAAGTGCTTGTATAAGTAAATCCAATAAAAGCTCCAATAAAAACTAAAACTAATCCGATAAACGATGATAATAAAACATAAAGTCCCACTATAAACAACAGCATTCCGGCAGCAGTTCCAGCAGTTCCAAATATTTTATCAAGGTTATATTTCCTCATAGTTTAATTTGTATCAGATACGAAGAGATCCAAATTCGATTTCTTTACATTATCTCTCCATTTAAAATCACCTTATCAACCAATTTAGTTGTGTAGGCATATGGCATATATTCAATACTAGGAATCTCTTTTGTGATAAACACATTAGCAATCTTTCCTTTGGCAATCGATCCAACAATATCTGAAACACCCATTGCATAAGCCGAATTAATTGTTGTTGCATTAATAGCCTCCTCAGGAAGAAGACGCATTTTAACACAAGCCAACGACATAACAAATTTCATATCACCCGATGGCGACGAACCTGGATTAAAATCAGAAGCTAAAGCAAGTGGTAAACCAGCATCAATCATCTTACGAGCAGGTGGATCAATCATTCCTAGGAAGAAAGCTGCACCAGGAAGAAGTGTTGGCATTGTTTCCGAAGCAAGTAGCGACTCTATTTCGGCATCGCCAGTAAACTCAAGGTGATCAACAGAAAGAGCATCGTACTTAACTCCTACCTGAATACCACCAGAGTAGTCAAGTTCGTTAGCATGAATCTTAGGACGCATACCATGTTTCATGCCTGCCATAAGAATACGATCGGTATCTTCAACAGTAAAGAATCCTTTATCGCAGAAAACATCGACAAAATCAGCAAGGTCTTCGGCTGCCACAGCAGGAATCATCTCATTTATAATATAATCAACATACTCTGTCTGACGACCTTTATATTCGGCAGGAACAGCATGAGCACCAAGGAATGTCGATTTTATAATAATAGGTGTTGTCTCTCTTAATCGCTTAATTACACGAAGCATTTTAACCTCGTCTTCAACTGTTAATCCGTATCCACTCTTTATTTCAACAGCTCCAGTACCTAGCTCAATAATTTCTTTAATACGCTCTAACGACTGCTCATACAAATCGTCTTCGCTTGTATTATGAAGAAGCTGAGCCGAATTAAGGATACCACCGCCACGCTTAGCTATCTCTTCGTACGACAAACCTTTAATTTTATCGGTATACTCTATTTCGCGGCTTCCAGCATATACAAGATGTGTGTGCGAATCGCAGAACGAAGGGAAAACCATTCTGCCTGTAGCGTCTAACTCTGTAAGACAATCATCATCAAGCTTATCTTCAATCCTTTCGATTTCATTCATCGAACCAAAATCTTCAATTAGATTGTCTTTTATAAGTAAAAAGGCATTTTCAATACAATCAAGTTTAGCCATATCGGCTCCAGCAACCAATTTGCGTGGTTGCTCTTCAACCTGAACTAACTTCTTGATATTTGTAATAAGTATCATAATAGTTGTTTTGTTTTAAGTGTCCAAAATTACTAATAATTGTGGTTATAGAAAGAAAGGATATTAAAAAACATACCACATAATCATTAAAAAACAGTTATTCACAAATCGCCTGATTATAAGTGTTTACAAAATGATAAGATTGATTATAATATGTAAGTTAATGCACCTTGTTTCTACAAAATTGAAAAACATAAAGAGTTAATGACCTATTTTTATTTACTTTGGTGAAATTTCAAAAAAAAATCAATTTTTATGTTTAAGAAAATTCCGCACACATATGTAATTGTGTTCTTTATTATTGTTCTAGCAGGAATGCTAACGTGGGTAATTCCTGGTGGTGAGTACGAACGACAAACAGTTAATGTAAATGGTGTTGACCGCACTATTATTGTAGACAACTCGTTCCACTCAATTGAGAGTTCGCCACAGACATGGCAAATATTTTCGGCTCTTTTCGAGGGTTTTGTCGATAAAGCCGATATTATTGTTTTTATTTTAATGATTGGTGGAGCTTTCTGGATTATGAACGAAAGCAAGGCTATTGATGTGGGGATTTTCTCGTTCTTAAAATTCACTAAGAAACTAGAAAAGATAAAATTTGTTAGAGCTCTTGGAGTAAATAACATTGTGCTCACTCTTATAATGATAATGTTTAGCACATTCGGAGCCACTTTCGGTATGAGTGAAGAGACTATTGCCTTTATTATTATTCTTGTTCCGCTGGCAATATCTATGGGCTACGACTCTATAACAGGAGCTGCTATTGTTTTTGTGGCTGCTGGTTTAGGTTTTGCTGGAGCTATTTTAAATCCGTTTACTATTGGTATTGCTCAAGGTCTTTCCGACTTGCAACTATTCTCGGGTTTCGAATATCGTCTGTTTTGCTGGTTAGTTATTAATGTTGTAGGTATTGCATATATACTTAGATATGCAAACAAGGTTAAAAAGAATCCAGAAAAATCGCTAGTTGTTGAAGAAGATAAATATTGGCGCGAGCGTGGCGATAGCGACACCGAAAATATTGAGTACTATACTCCTATTTCGGCATGGATTACTTACGGAATTGTTCTTTCTATTCTAGTTACATGTGCAGTTATCTTCCCACAAACAAAAATGGAGATTGGTAATAACGCGGCTATTTTACCTGTTATGCCTGTTTTAGCTGGTTTATTTGCCATTATGGGCGGACTTAGTCTACGCAAATCGGTTCACTTTTTTATTCTAAACATTCTTCTGTTCACTATTCTTCTGCTTATTGTTGGTGTAATGGGATACGGATGGTATGTAATGGAGATTGCTACTCTGTTCTTTGGAATGGGCTTGGCTTCGGGTATAGCAATGAATTATCATGCCGACAAGATTACTAAACTATTTCTTGATGGGGTAAAGGATATTCTTTCGGCAGCGTTTATTGTTGGACTTGCTGGAGGTATTATTATTGTTCTGCAAGAGGGTAAAATTATCGATCCTATTCTTCACAGCCTTGCTAGCAGCATGGAGGGTTTTGGTAAAATTGCCTCGGTAGGTATTATGTACTTAATTCAGAATTTCATTAACATTATTATTCCTTCGGGATCGGCTAAGGCGGCTCTTACAATGCCTATTATGGCTCCATTCTCCGATGTTATTGGTGTATCGCGTCAAGCAACGGTAATGGCTTTCCAATTTGGCGATGGTTTTACAAATATGATTACTCCTACTTCGGGTGTACTTATTGGTGTTCTGGGTGTTGCTCGTATTCCGTACGACAAATGGGTTAAATGGATTGGTCCGCTAATGATTACTATGATTATTCTTGGATTCTTATTATTAATTCCTACAGTTACAATGCAACTAAATGGATTTTAATTAATATTAATTTTTATGATATTTAAAACGCTCAACTCTATGTTGGGCGTTTTTTTGTGTATGGTACTTAGGTGTGCCTTTTACGACCAAAAATATTTAGAATCGTAGTCGTTAATATTGTAATGCTCGAAAAACGTCTCCATCTCTTCTTTATAATTTGCTCCTAAATGGTGTTTTTTCTGATTTTGGATATACCGTTTTACTACGTCAACCTTTGAACTACTTACCGAAAAAGCACCATAACCCTTTTGCCACTGGAAGTTTGGCACTCCACCATCAAGGTGTTTAATGTATTTTGACGATGATACCTTAATCTCTTTGGCTATTTGTGAAATGGTTACTGTTTTTGATAGTCTTAATAGAATGTGTATATGATCAAATACCGAGTTTATGGTAACGGCAGGTGAATCTAAATCTTTCAATCCATTGTCAATGTATATATGCAGCTTTTCTCTTATGGCGTTATTCAAGAAAGGAAATCGGTTTTTTGTGCCAAAAACTAGATGGATGTATATCTGTGATAACGACTGCGACATGGTAATGTTATTTTGTTCGCTTCGGAATTTATTAAGTTATGATGATAATTTCAAGGCTAGCGCATAGTTTTATTACTTGGGTTATATTGCTACATTTTAATTTGTGATGACACAGTCCTTCGGACTGAGTATACAAGTAGGGCTTCATACGACTTTGGTAAAGACACAGTCCTTCGGACTGAGGAGATACGGCTATTTTAAAGAAGTAGGGCTTCACTCTACTTTGACATAGAATCAGTCATTCGGACTGTAAAGGTAGGACAGCTTTGATAAATAGGGCTTCATACGACTTTGGGTACAGACACTATACATATAAATTCATACTTCATAAATCTTAAATCTTTTATACCTTTGTTTACTCAAAAAAATAATTTTGTATGATACACAACCAAGATACAATATGTGCAATAGCTACTGGCTCAGGTAGCGGTGCTATTTCGGTAATTAGAATTAGTGGTGGCGAATCAATTTCTATTTGCGATTCTATTTTTAGATCGACAAACAAAGAGAAGAAACTAGCAACTGTTGCTGCCAACACAATACATTTTGGCACTATTGTAGACGGACAAGATATTGTTGACGAGGTTCTGGTATCGGTATTCCGTGCCCCTCACTCCTACACTGGCGAAGACTCTATTGAGATTTCGTGCCATGGTTCGTCGTATATACAGCAAAAAATTATGCAGCTTCTTACACATAGCGGTGCTCGTATTGCTACTCCAGGCGAATATACTCAGCGCGCTTTTATGAATGGCAAGCTCGATCTTTCGCAAGCCGAAGCGGTGGCCGATCTTATTGCCTCATCAAATCAGGCAGCGCATAAGCTGGCTATGACACAGGTGCGTGGTGGTTTTAGCAAAGAGATAGAGGCACTGCGTTACGAACTGCTTAACTTTATTTCGCTTATTGAGCTGGAGCTTGACTTTGGCGAGGAAGATGTTGAGTTTGCCGATCGTAAACAACTTACAACACTTATTGATAAAATATGCGGTGTAATAGGTCGTCTGAAAGATTCGTACCGACTGGGAAATGCAATTAAAAATGGTATTCCTGTTACTATTGCTGGCGATACCAACGTTGGTAAATCGACATTACTTAATACCCTGCTTAACGAGGAGCGCGCTATTGTTTCGGAAATAGAGGGAACAACACGCGATGTGATTGAAGATGTTGTAAACATTGAAGGCGTTGCTTTCCGCTTTATCGATACTGCTGGTATTAGAACCACTCAAGATAAAATTGAGAGCCTTGGTATTGAACGTACCTTTGGTAAAATTGATCAGGCAAATGTGGTACTGCTGTTGCTTGACGTTACTCGCGATCTTAGTCGTACTGCCGAGAGCCTTGAACGACTACGTAACCACATCGATCAGCAAAAGCTTATTATTATTGCTAATAAAATTGATAAAGCCACAGAAGAGCAACTTGCCGATTTTAAAAAAGCCATTGTTCCAACTCACAACGAACAGATGGTTTATATTTCGGCCAAGGCTCACGAGAATATCGAGACCCTTCGTAGGGTGCTGCTAGATAGCTGCAAAGAGGCAACCACAGGCAACGACATTATTGTTACCAACGCACGCCATTACGAAGTTCTTTGTTCGGCTTTCGAAGATATTACACGTGTAAAAGAAGGTTTAACCATGGGTATTAGTGGCGATTTCTTGGCTCAAGACATTCGTCAGTGCCTTCACCACCTTGGCGAGATTACTGGTACAATATCAACCGACGATGTACTTGGTCATATCTTTAAAAACTTCTGCATAGGTAAATAGAAATCAAAAAAAAGTAATTTCCTAAATACAAATTTACAATATCACACCTGACAAGTTTTTAAAAACTGTCAGGTGTTTCTTTATTAAAGGCTAAAATCAACTATACCTTTTACTTTATTTATTTAGTCGTTTGCTTCTTTTTGTTAATTTTGGAGGCTCTTTCAGAAATGTTATTTCAATTTTAATAATTAAAAGGGAGTTATTAAACAACCCCTGTACATGAAAGACATGAGAATAAAAAAAAGTTTAATATAAATTATATCCACATGAAATTTATCCGATTAATTATTGCAGGCATATTATTAACCTTTTCGGTATTTGCCATTATTAAGTTATCAGTATCGTTAGGGGTGTTAGTAATATTGCTATCCGGAATTTTTGTTTTACTACATTTTAAGAATGAGAATAACTTGTTAGCATTCTATTTGGTTAGAAAAAACAAATCCGAAGCTGCTACAAAAGTATTAAACAAAGTAAAGCACCCCGAAAATATGATTAAAAGCCAGGAGGCTTACTATTATTACCTATTAGGATTGTCGACAGTACATACTGCTCCATTAAAAGCCGAAAAGCATTTTAAGAAAGCTTTATCGACAGGCTTAAGAACAAAAACCGATCAAGCTTTAGCCAAGCTAAATTTGGCAGCCTCGGCTTTAAGTCAACGTAACAAAAAATTAGCAACGCATTATATTACCGAGTGTAAAAAACTCGACAAAAATAAAATGCTTCACGCCCAGATAAAAGAGGTTGAAGCTATGATGAAAAGAATATAATATTATTAGAAGATTTATAACACCTGACAGGTTTGAGAAACCTGTCAGGTGTTTTTTTATATGGCATAGTATTAATAACTACCTACTAATAAAAAAGTATAATCTTAGATGTATGATATAAAAACATATATGACCATTTCACCATACCCCATTTAACCATAATGCTCCATTCTAATAACAAAAGACTAACAACTAAAAAATCCGATGTAAATGCCTAAATCCTTTGACATTTCTCAGATCTGCAGACTATCAATTTTTGGCGAAAATGTAATTCCACACTTTTGCGGAATTACATTTTCGCCAACACCAAAGCACGAAACCTGACAGGTATTTATGTCGTCGTGCGTTATACCTGTCAGGTTTATCAGAGCGAACATTTTGTCGATGTAAAAATCATGAAACCTGACAGGTATTTATTTCGTCGTGTGTTATACCTGTCAGGTTTATCGTAGCGAAGGTTTTGTCGACGTAAAAATGTTCGCTACAACGTAGCGAAGCTCTTGTCGACGTAAAAATCACCAAATATTTCGTAGCCGCAATTTTGTCGACGTAAAAATGTTCGCTACAACGTAGCGAGGCTTTTGTCGATGTAAAAATCATGAGATATCTCGTAGCGGCAATTTTGTCGACGTAAAATTGTTCGCTACAACGTAGCGAAGCTTTTGTCGATGTAAAAATCATGAAATATCTCGTAGCCGTAATTTTGTCGACGTAAAATTGTTCGCTACAACGTAGCGAAGCTTTTGTTGATGTAAAAATCATGAAACCTGACAGGTATTTATTTCGTCGTGTGTTATACCTGTCAGGTTTAGCAGTGCAGGGGTTTTGTCGACATAAAAAAACAGCTTAAATAGAATTTATTAACGATTTTTGCATGATGTTTATTTGCCCATAATTTAAAGCCGAAGCATTAAAAATAATATTATACCGATACACCTGTAGAGACAAGGCACCGCCTTGTCTAAAATCGCCTAAGCTTGTCTAACCTCTCCTAACCTTATAAAAACAAGCTCTTATTCTATAGGCAAATGCCTGTTTGTGCGGTAATATATTCTGCCTTTCAATAAAAAAAAACACCAGCCACTATTTGTGGTGGTGCAAAAAAAAGGGCAAAGATTTACTACACCCCTGCCCTTTTATTAATATTAATTGAAATTATTGGTTGTTTCTAAAACTCTCTCGTTTATTATATCGTGAGTAGTGTGCGGAATTATATTAGCATTATCTACAGCATCGATAACTATTTGTTTTTGCTTACCTAGCCCAAGCTTATGCAATATTCTGTCGAATATATAATATATAACAGGAACAACAACCAGCGTTAAAAACATACTACTAATAAGTCCACCAATAAGAGCCCATGCCAACCCGTTTTTCCACTCGGCACCAGGACCACTAGCTAATGCAATAGGCAACATACCAAACACCATTGCTAAAGTGGTCATAAGTATAGGACGAAAACGCGAAGCGGTAGCCTGTATAAGTGCCTGTTTAACTTTAATACCAGTGGCCTTAAGATGGTTTGTAAAGTCAACCACCAGAATGGCATTTTTAGCCACCAAACCAATAAGCATTATTATACCCAATATTGAGAATATATTAAGCGTTTGCTTTGTTAAGGCAAGAGCAAACAGTGCTCCAATTATTGCCAACGGAATAGAAAACAACACCACAAAAGGATATACATACGAGTTGTATAAGGCAATCATAATAAGATATACTAAGAATATTGATGCCATAAGAGCAAAGCCAAGAGTACCAAAAGCGTCGGCCTGATTCTCTAAATCACCTTCGTACAATATGTTTATCTCTTTAAGATTTGGGGCTGCATTAATACGATCTTTAATATCGTTACCCACCGAACCAGTAGGTCGTCCTACCACAAAACACTCAACAGTAACGGCAGCCAAACGGTCGCGACGATCGAGCTGCGAAGGTCCAGTAGCCTGATAGATACGAGCAAACTGCTTAAGTTTTATCAGCTTGCCTTTGTTATTAATAAAATTCACATTAGAGATATCATCAATATTTTGACGATCGAAAGCATCGAAACGTATTTTTATATCGTACTCTTCCGATCCTAAACGAAACTTAGCATTGTCGTTACCATTAAAAGCCGATTGAAGTGTTAATCCAACAGTTCCAAGATTAAGTCCTAGCGAAGCCATTTTTTCGCGATCCACCTCTACCCTAATCTCTGGGTTTCCGTCGTCAACCGATGTTTTTACCTGTGTTGTACCTGGCACCTTCTCTACCTCAGCAATAACAAGCTTAGCCTGCTCCATAAGCTTATTAAAGTCGTTACCTTGCAATACCATCTTTATTTGCGGCGATATACCACCACCAACAAGTTTACCAGCACCAGCTCGTATTTTTATTCCCGAAACTTTCTCCTCTAAAGCAACCTTAACCTGTTGCGATATTATCTCGGAGCTAAGATCGCGTTTTTTTGCATCGACTAACTTAACCGATATTTCCGATTTGTAAGCTGTTGTTTGTCCCTCTTTAGCCTTACTAGTGGTACCAACAATAGAGAAAACATTAACCACCTCGGGCATCGACAATAAATAATCTTCGGCTTGACGAGTTGCCATATTAGTTTGCTCAACAGTAGCATTTTTAGGCAATTCAAATTCTAGAGTAAACTCGCCGTTGTCGCCACCATTTACAAACTCGGCACCAATGTAACCCATAGGTAACAAAGCAACCGATATAACAAAAAGAGCAACAGTAAGCGAAAGAGTTACTATTTTATGGTTTAGCGACCACTTAAGAATACCTATAATCCAATTCTGAAATTTGTTTATATACCCCTCGAAAGCCTTAATAAACTTACCAACAAACGATTTTGTGTTTAAATGCTCTAGCTTAGTGAAGCGCGACGACAACAAACCAACAAGAGTAAACGATACAAAAAGACTCATAAGAGTAGCAAAAGCCACTGTTATAGAAAACTGACGAAGCATATCAGACACCACACCTGAAGTCATTGCAATAGGAACAAACACAACAACAATTACAAGAGTAATAGATATTACTGTAGTACCAATTTCCTTAATAGCGTCGTAAGTGGCGTTAATGGCATTTTTACCTTTCTCTAAATGCGAGTGAATATTTTCGATAACCACAATGGCATCGTCAACCAGTATACCCACCACAAGCGACAGTCCAAGCAGGGTAAGTAAGTTTAAACTAAAGCCTGCCAAATACATAATAGTAAATGTTGCAATAAGCGAAGCTGGTATCGATATCATAACAATTACAGCGTTACGCAAACTGTGCAAAAAGAGCATCATAACTAATGCTACCAAAATAATAGCCAAAATAAGATCGTGCATAACAGCATCGGCAGCGTCCATAGTAAAAATGGAGGTGTCTTTAGTTATGTTAAAGCTTAAATTAACATCGGCAAATTGCTTCTCGAGCTTTGATATAACCTCTTTAGCCTTTGCACTAACCTCTACCGCATTGGCATCGGTTTGCTTAATCATTAGTAAACCAATAGAGTTTTTAGAGTTTGCACGAACCAAAACCTGAGTCTCTTTGTGCGAATCGACCACCTCGCCTATATCCTTAAGCTTAACAGGGGCTCCGTTTGGCGAGTTAATAATTACAAGATTATTTAACTCGTCGATATTTTTAAACTTACCCGCTAGGCGTATTAATGTTTGACCTTGTTCGCTCTTTACTTTACCAGTAGGAAAATCGAGGTTCGACGAATTAATAATCTGAACCACTTGCGAAATAGACAAATTATATACCTCTAGCTTCTCGGCATCAATATTAACAGATATTTCGCGCTCGTCGCCACCCAACATTTTCACCTGCGCCATACCAGGTATTTGACTAAGCTCAGGTTTAACACGATTCTTTATTAAATCGTAAAACTCTGTAGCGGGCATATCGGCACTAACACCAGCGTTAATAATAGGGAAATCAGAGATAGCAAACTTCGAGAGAGCCGGAGGATCGCAATCGTCGGGCAAATCTTTAACTATCTGGTCAACCTTACGCTGAGCATCGTCTAATGCAGTTTTAACATCCGAACCATAAATTAATTCGATAACAACAACAGAATAATTTTCGAACGACTGCGACGAGATTTTCTTAATATTCTCAATAGAAGAAACAGCATCTTCAACCTTTTTGGTTACAGAGTACTCCACTTCGGTAGGCGAAGCACCCGGATATACTGTTGCTACGGTAATAACTCCCATCGACATATCGGGAATTAGCTCGTAGTTTAATTTAGAGTAACTAAATATACCCAACGACACTAGCAGGGTAAATACCACTACTACTATACTGCTACGTTTTATCGATATCTCACTTATTTTCATCTGAATATATTTTATATTAAATAACAGTAACCTTTGTTCCCTCTTTAAGATTTATTTGTCCCGAAAGAATAACAGTTGTATTAGCATCGATACCCGATATTACCTCAACTTTATCGCCAATGGTGATACCAATTTTTATGCTTTTAAGTTTTGCTACACCATTTTCGATAACAAACACCGAAGGGTTTTTAACAGAGTTAACAATGGCGTTTCGATCTAACAGATATCCCTGGCGTATTTCGCCTTTATTAAAAGATACATTTGCGTACATACCTGCACGAAGCGGATTAGTATCTGAGTTCTCCATTACCACCTCAACATTGTACTTTAACGATTGGTCGGCACTAACAGCAATAGAACTTATTGTACCAGTAAATATTTGGCCTGGATATACATCGGTAGTAATCTCAATTTGTTGTCCGCTGTTAAGTTGCAAAACATCAAACTCCGACACTTTTACATTAAGCTTAAATTTATTTATATCAACTAAATCGTAAACCACACTATTGCGGCGCAAAAACTGTCCCTGATCAACAAAGTCGTTGTTAATAATTCCCGAAATTGGAGCTTCAACATTTGTATTATTTAAATTTTTGCGTGCAGTAATTAGCTTTGCCTTTGCATTATTGTACATTAGTTTAGCATCTTCAAGCTGACGCTCGGTAATAGCATTTCCGCTGGCAAGAGAGTTAAATCGTACTAAATCTTTTTCGGCCTTAGTAAAATTAGCTTCGGCAGTAAGCAGGTTGGCGCTTAAAACTTCGTCGTCAATTTTAACAAGCAGCTCGCCTTTAACAACTTTGTCGCCTTTTTCCTTATACACCTTAACAATTTTCCCTTCGGCCTCGGCCACAACATCTATCTGATGAAAAGGCTCAAGCTTACCAGGAACAATAATCTGGTTATTTATATCGTGAATTGATAATTTTGCTGCTACAACAGGAATTGAAGTAGATGTTAATTGCGACAGTTTTGCCTCTTCTTGA
This sequence comes from Bacteroidales bacterium, assembly GCA_016926405.1. Taxonomy (GTDB): domain Bacteria; phylum Bacteroidota; class Bacteroidia; order Bacteroidales; family UBA6680; genus UBA6680. The sequence goes on along the minus strand of JAFGOQ010000062.1, from coordinate 10,313 downwards.
ATCTCGCTCTTATTAGCTTTTAGTTTCCACACTATTCCAACTATCAATAGAATTACTATTGCAAACGATATTAATTTAGTCTTCATCTGTTTATATTTTAAATTGTTTACCTCCAAAGCACCAAGCGACAAGTTTTTTTACTTTTTAATTCTACTTTGATTCTTTGCAGTATTCTTTTTATCTCTATTAATTATTATTTCTCTATTACAAAGAGCAGCTTATCTGCTTTGCAATTATTTATTATTTAACAAACTTTTAAGATCGCCTTTGGCCTTAAGTAAATCGAGCTCAGCAATTTTAAAATTAAGCACCTCGTTATTATAACCTGTTTTTGCTTGACGTAAAGCTGTTTCGGCATCTAACAGACTTATTAAAGATGTTGTACCCTCCTGATAAGCCAGTTGAGTTTGCGAATAGACATCCATAGCAAGTTTTCTGTTCTTATCTTGTGCCTTAACCGACTTTAAGCTATTAGCTAATTTGTTCTTAGCATTCAGAAACTCCACATCAACCCAGTTATTTACATCGTTTAAATTAATCTCGCTCTGTCTTAAAGCAATCTTCGCTTTTTGAACCTTCGAACGAGTATTAAATCCTGTAAAAATTGGCACATTAAGTTTAAGTCCAACAAAACTCATCTTATACCAATCTTTGCTACCGTCGAAAAAATTAAACTCGTTACGCATTGCCTGATACGAAAACTGTCCGTATGCCGATAACGAAGGCTGATAAGCAGTTTTAGCACCCTTTAATTTAAGAGCTAATATTTTTTGCTGCGTGTTTAATATCTGAATATCGGAGCGGTTGCTATGATTTAAGTTAAAATCTAATGCCAACAAATTGTCGGGAATATCAATAGTGTCGTTAAAGTTTATTTGAAAAGGCTCTTTTGTAGAGATACCCATGTGATATTTAAGAACATTGTTAAGCTGTACAATTGCAGCACTCAAATTATCGACATTAGTCTCCAGATTAGTCTTTGTTACAGTTATCCTATCGAGCTCTACTTTCTTAATAATATCGTTATCGTACTGAAGTTTCGATATTTCTAACAACTTATTAATCATAGTTAAGTTAGACTGTAAAGCCTTCATCTGCTGATTAAGTTGCAACAGATTATAATAAGTAACCGAGACATTGTAAATAACATCTTCTTCTGTTTTTTGCACCAACTGTTCAGACAATTCGCAAGCAACCTTAGCAGCCTTAACCCCAACAAAATACGAACCACTATATAGCAATTGCGACACCGATAAATTGGCATCGGAATTATATTTTGTTCCAGACTGCACCACCAAAGTCTCACCAGGCTTACCCATAATCTCACCAGGTAATACCATAGTCATATTATCAATATTGTATTTCAGATTTCCTGTTGCACTAATCTGAGGCAACCCTGCCGATAAAGCCTCTTTTTTGGAATAGTTGTAAATATCGACATCCAATTTGGCTTTTTGCAGCTTATTATTATTTATCAAGGCCGAATCGATACAGCTACTCAGCGTTAACCCTTGAGCACACATATAGTTACCGACACCACCCAATGAAAACAATAATAAAATAATCAACACTCGTTTTTTTGTCATCGTAAATTGTATTTAGCTATTTATATTATTTCGTCACAGTACACTTAATACTAATAATTCTGTCAAGACTGTTTTGTTCTGTAATTAAAGAACCAATTAAACATAACTATAGCAGACCTAACAGGCCTTTTTGCCCTATTAGCATTTATTTATTGTATATAAATTGATTTATTTAAGCAGTATATATCTATTTATAGTAGCTTCTCTTCCACTTATTATACAAATTAGGAAGCTCCATAATCATATAATTGAAAAAGTCCATTACCATAAGTAAATTATTGGCAGATTCGCTCTGCTTATTATTCTTTAACTCGTATGCTCTTCTAAACATTTCAGCTATTGAAAACATATTGTTTGTCTCACGCTCTATGTTTTCTAAAGCCTTAAATGGCGACCATTTAAAATAACGTTTTCTATCGCCAGGCAAAGTAGTATACTCAATACGATCGGTACTAACCAAAAAATTTAATGCCGAACTAGTTGCACTTTTGCTGATCTTAAGAATTTCCTTAATCTCATCGAAAGTATATGCATCTTTATCAGAGACTACAAATAGTCCCAATATACGTCCTGGAATAGGTGACATACCTCTACGTTCGTGATAAACACCCATCTCCTCTATTAAATGTAATTGTTCGTTACTAAGCATTGCGTATTATTTAATATTGTGATGGCAAATGTACAAATGTTTTTTAGTTCTGCAAATACAGAACTAAAAAATTTTTCAGAAACTTTATTTTTATTTTAATAATACTAAATGCATTAAATAAAAAAACTAGCCACAGCAACAATAATTGAAGTAACAATACCAGCAATGGCAATAGAGAGACCACTCATAGACCCTTCAATCTCGCCTTTTTTTAATGCCTTTGTAGTGCCTAAAGCATGCGATGATGTACCTATTGCTACACCTTTAGCAACTGGATTATTAATCCCAAACAATTTAAAAATAACGTCGCAACAGAGCATTCCAATAATTCCAGAAAGTATAATTGCCACAACTGTTATTGATGGTATACCATTTAAACTTTTTGACAGCTCGATGCCTATAGGTGTGGTTATAGAACGTGGAATTATTGACATCTCAAGAGTTTCGCTTAGAAACATAATTTTTGAAAGAGCAATAACTGTTAAAATAGCTGTTAACGAACCCGCAACTATTCCTATTATTATAGCTTTAAAATACTTCTTTACTAACCCTACTTGCTTATAAAGAGGCACAGCAAGCACAACTGTTGATGGTCCTAAGAAGAAAGCTATAAAATCGCCTCCCACTTTATAATCTTTATAATCAATTTTAAGAGAATATATTACTGCTATAATAACAATTGTAGCAATAACAAGAGGGTTAAAAACCTCGTGTTTAAACTTTCTGTTTAACCATAATGCAAGTATCCACGCACAAATAGATAGCGCAATAGAGAAAAAAACATATCCTATCATTCCTTATCTTTTTTGTTTACATATTTCTGAACTGTATACCCCGTAATGGCAGTAACCATAAAACTGGAGATAAAGATTAAGGAAAAAATTTTCAAATAAGAACCCTCTAAATAATGTAACGATGCCATTATTCCAACAGATGCAGGGATAAAGAAAAAAGCAAGGTGCTTTAACACAAAATTAGACACCCCTGTAATATGGCTCAGCTTTATTATCTTAAAATAAAGAAGTGCAAACATTAAAACCATACCTACAACACTGCCAGGAATTGGCAAATGTGTGTATTTAGATATTAGCATACCCACTTCCCAAACAATCATTATTATTGCTATTTCGACAATAATTTTTGATAGCTGTAGAGTAATCTCTTTTGCTTTATTCATTCAGATACTAATTTAAGAATGACGCAAATTTATGTCTTTAAAAATAAAAGATTAGATCACTATAGATAATATTGATTAATGTGTATTATATGTAGGCAGAGCTATAATTAGTAGTAGTAATAGCATTGGTTTCGATTATATATTACTAATTATTATATGTTATTGATGTATTAAAAATTTAATCCTTTGTTATCCACAAATAATTTTATTCTACTCCTCGAAATTCATTATTAATAAAGGTCTTTCGAAATAAAAATTACCTTCACTCTTTTTTAAAAGTTGTAGAGGATTATAATTAATTATTTTCTTAAACTCGTGGATAAAGTGCATCTGATCGTAATATCCACAATCACCAATAATATCAAACCAATCAATATCGGGATAATCACCCATAAGTTTACAAGCATTATTAAATCTGATAATTTTTAAATACGCTTTTGGAGAGATCCCAATATGGTTTATAAAAATTCTATGAATAGTTCTTGGATTAATTTTAAATTGTGAAGCTAAGCCATTAATCGAGCAACATCCTTTATCTCTAATAATTGAATCATATAGCTGCAATAAATATTTAGGAGGAGCTTTTTTTTTTGTTCAATCAATCTGTCCATAAAAAACCCATTTAACAATTCAACTTTTTGGTCTATAGAAGAGGTTTCTTCCATTTTATTTAGCAATTCAGTTGCATGTCTACCAAAAATTGTTTGAACATCAACCATGGTGTTAGTTAATGAGTTTAAATCTAAACCAAGAAGTTGATAAACACCACTAAACGTAAAAGCTATTGTAACACATTTAAAAGAGCCACTATTAGCCATTGGTTTATAATATAATGGTTTCTGTAAATCGAAGATTCCAGAGATAAAAGCATCATATTTAAACTCTTTTTTGCCTTCATTAATTACAAAACAACTTGTATCGTAACATATATGCATCTCTAACTGCGCATTAGAAATCAGCTTTAACTGCACTTTGTTTGTAACATTATTATTTTGAAAAAAAAGATACTTTTTAATAAATGGAACTAAGTCTTTTTTGGGCTGTATTGATTCAGATACTATAGCCCCAATATAATCGCTATATAAATTTGGCATGTTTAGTTTTTTCATTGGATTAATAGATTCGGGTGACATATAGAGGGAAAGGCACATAAAAAAGCCTATAAGAAAATTGTAACATACTGCTAGTACTATCACAATTACTCGGACTAATTGAAGACAAGAGAAGACAAATAAAGACCTAGCCTCACTGCTATTATTTACACTACATAAAAATGATTTATAGATAAAACACTATTCAAATACTACTATGGTTATCAAGCTTTAAACATCGTAAATAATGCTAAAAAACAAAGCAACATACCAATAATGTGAGTATATAAGGCAAACAAGGTGAGAGACAGAGATAATAATATCCTAGTAAAACGTCATGAGAAGTTAAAAGAAAAATAGGAAGAAATATATACTTACATAAGAAATCGTAAAAATCTTGATTGTACTATCGCTAAAAAAAATGCATTTGCACCAACTAAAAGGCTCATAATAGATTACAGCACAAACAATTTGCAATATTTTTCACTCTTTAACTCAGCAGTAACATAAAGCTTTTTTTAAGCAATATATTATTAATAAAAGTTAACCTATATATGTAAAAAACAGTTATTACCTGTTACAAATACAGTATTTACAAATAATGCTAACTTGCCAAATCAAATACATATTATTTAATTACAAGAGTCAATAGTTATCATATTACAATGCATACTTAGTATATTTTTCATTCCTATTATATTCTTTTATTAATTACTACGGGCTACTTGAATTTTCAAAACATACCAACTAGTTCACGCAGTCGATACTTTCTATATTTAGTTATTAATAAGCACCTTTTAAAACCTAAGAGGGGTATTGATCAATCACCATTTACTTTTACCATTTGGACCTGCTCTAATCATAATTATCGATATTTTATACTAACTGTATTAACTTATTAACCAAATTAGTGGGTATTAATGCCCTTTGATAGTAAATTTCGGACACTAACGAAATAATGTTTAAAAGAACTTAAATTTTCAATTACGATTGGTAATCTTAGACCAAAAAAAGGCCACAATACAAAAGTGTATTATGACCGTAATATATAATTTATTTAAACTGGAAATAACAGGATATTGTATTGGCAAATTATATACAAATCCAATACAACTATGACATCGTGGAAAACAATTTAATTAGAGTTGCATTGTTGGTGAAACAACTCCATATATTTCATTCTTAATAGATTTATTAGAGCGTCTTTTTATCAGAAACGAGTCTGTATTTATAAATACTTCATAAGCATATAAACAAACCTCTTTTCCTAAATACGAAATAGTAGCACCAGAAGAACCACGTATTATATTTGCGGGATATAACCCGCCTTTATAATGGGCACGAGCCAAATAAATAATCGAACCATTAGATTGTTCCGTTACTTTTAATGCTCCAACAGGCACATTACCACCATAAGCTTCTTCCCATTCTCCTTTAGCTGCTAAAACAAAATAATCTCTAATAATCAATTCTTTCCCACCCCAACCAATACTTAAGCCTTTAGTTGCAGCACTCACTTTACCAAGATAAATTTCATCTTTATAATTAGCTATTGCAGCGTATAAAACAGTACCATCAACCTCGTATCCTGTCTCAACCGCCCCAACAGGGATGTTCCCTCTAGAAGCTGCAAATAAATTAAAACTAATACGATCAGCATTTTGGGCATAAGCAAATAATTCTTTCAGATAACACAGTTGGTTATTAGTAGAGTGTTTAACCACCTTATTAAAACAATGTTTAATTTTTTTCACATTAAAAATTTCACGAAGCATATCTATTGGTCTGTCAATGTTTATATAAAAATTACGCCTATACTTTAATCACAATAGCAGATTTTTAGTCGTATTTTCATAACTAAAATAGATATTCATCACCCCTTGTTATAGTAAATTTCAGACAGTTATTAACTGTTATTAGTAATACAATTAGTTAAATATGATCAATAAACCACTTATAAAAAATTCTCAAGCCTTTTACTTGATACTATAACTACACCAACTCTTTTTAACCGAATTCTAATAGAATGTATAACAAGATACAATTAGGATGAGAAAAAAGAATAGTGGCCAAAAACATAATTTTGCAATATTAATTATGCTTACATCCCTGGAACCTACTTTAATAATTATGTCATTACGCATAGCACAGTAAGTAACCAAAAGCAATAAGAGATAAGTAATAAAATATAAATATTCCAAAAAGATAATTCCTGAAGCATTTAAACTCTGACGAAGGTGTATATGCTCAAAAATAGCAACAAAGAATAGACCTGAACAACCAATAACTACATTTAATCCATCAGTGTGTCCCCCAATAAAAAGAATTGAATATAACATAAATAGCAGCACCAATAATGGAATCACCTTACAAATCAAGGGATCTCTAAAATCTCGATGAAGCATAATATTGAAATGTAGTTCGGGAAAAAAATGCTTGATATCGTAAATTTCTTTCCCAAAACTTGAATTATATTCTTTCTCTTTAAAAGAAAAGAAGCTTCCTTCAATAATCCAACCTGGTAAATCAATCTCAGCATCGAGCCCTGGTGTAAAAGCAGGATTAATTAAGCTATAAGAAGAAAAATCTGGCACAAGTATTATATCCTTGTCAAAGTTCTTATGCCATAATCTAAGCCACAAATCATTCCTATCTAATGGATAATGGATGTAATTAAATGGTTCGCGAATGCTCACCTCAAAACGCCAACGAAACAGATTAACAACATCTCCATTTTCATTAAAGATTGTTGTGGAATCATCCAATACAATGATGCTTTTCTCTGCATCAGGAAAAATAATACCTCTGCCATCTGTCCAATCCAAAGGATAATTTTGCCAAACATAACCTGTTATATCAGTGCTATGCGAATCTTTGAACTTTATTGTTTGAAGGTATACACCAGTTGGCACTTCTTTAACTATTTCTTTTGTCTTACCTGTAATATCTTCTTTATAACTTGTTAAGTAGTCAACAAGACCATGCTTATCAAGTATCATTGAGAAATTCCAGCGATTTACAATAGACGAGATACTATCTTTTGATTGCTCTTTGTATTTATCAATAATCTTTATCTTCTTGAATTCAATATTTTGTGTTTCTTCATCACTGATATTTATTACAGGATAGTAAACACTAAAAGTAGTGATTACCATAATTTCCAAAATAGAAATAAGTGAGAAAAATGAGACAAAAACCGACAGTTTGTTTCTAAAAAGTTCTGCTTGAAAAATTATTAAATAGAGTAGACATAATAATAATACATAAATAACTAGAGAATAAACAAAGATGTCTTTACGCTTCTGATTTCTATAAATTGGATTTCCGTAAATCTGGTTATCGTTAACAGAAATACCCATATAAAGTGATGAAGTATCAATGTTCTTAATTAACTCCCAACAATATTGTTTAGTTACAGTATTTTGATGATAATATCTATCGTCATTAAAAGTATTACTATAAATATCATTTGATAATTCTATTAAAACATTGTCATTCGATTCAATTGCTACCTCTTTTAAGTTCAAATTTTGATTATACGGATGTGCAATAAACTCTCCCTCTTTATTTACTATATAAGGGAAGCCTATACGACCAGCACCTGTGTTTTGAAGTATATCATAAATTTCCATTAGGTTATAGCAAGCAGCAATAACTCCAATTATTTCCCCATTAATCTGCAAAGGAACACTATACATAAATAATTTTCTACCACCAGCTTTACCATAAATAGGTCCAAGCCACTCAGATTTTCTTTGTTTCACTGGGCGCTGATACCAGTCTACGCCTGCTTTATCAGAGGTATAATCGTAAATATCAGAAATTTGCAACATAACATACTTACCTTCTTCCCTACGTAAATAGGGTGAATATAAACCTGGGTATTTTATTAAGTAATTTTTTTTAAAAGCTATTGCCAAACCATCTAAATGAATGCATCTCTTTAGAGCATTCTCTTGCTCTTTTAATATTTCGTCAATATTTTCTTCCTCTACATTTTCTATAATTATCTGAGCCAGTGAATCAATATTTGATTGTACACACAGAAATTCCTTCTCTAACTCTTTAACAACAAAATCGGCAAAACTATCAGAATAAACCATCAAATCTTTTTGTGCCATCTGATTTCTAAAAAATGCCGCACTTAAAAATATCAACAGAATAAACCCAAATAGTATACTTATTTTTAATAGAGATTTACCACTTATCTTATTTGTCTTTAGTTTCATTTGATAGTAATCTGTGTTTTGTTTACTATGAATAACTCACAATTATAATCATCTCACTATGTGAGAAAAAAGTAATGCTAGATTCATCTTTTATTATAAATTTCTATAATTGAAATACATACTGATTTGAATTAGATATAATATTGAACTAAGCCTTAATATTTACAACGGCTCCAAAACCATCTCTAACACTTCCTCTTTTGCAAATTTATAATGATACGAAGATGGATTATAAGCTATACCTATTGTTATAAAACCATTCTTTTGTAAAACCCTTATTGAAGCAAAATTTCTTTTTAACACTCCTGTTATTATTTTTTTTAACTGAAGTGTACTATGGGCGTAATTAATAATTTTATTTACGGCCATGCTTGCAACACCTTTATTCCAGAAATCAACTACAACCCAATAATATAAACCGGCTTCCTGTTTGTTTTTATCAACATTATATAGTGCACAAACTCCTGCAAATTGATTGTTAAATTGTATTGCAAAAGCATAACGAATACCTGTTTTTCGTTTTATTATTTCATTCTCTATGTACATATAAGCATCTTCTTTTGAATAAGGAAGAGTAACAGGATAAGTTTCTACAAGTTTCTCGTTATTCAAATGCTTATGTATTGAATCAACATGAGTTGTATCTAAGGGAATTATGGATACTTTATTTTTGATTAGCATCTGTGTTTTATACTGGAATTAACGTAGATGAAGCATTACGGATAGTAAAAAGAAGAGATGTTATAAATTGTGTAACACGTTATTAACTCTAATGTTTTGATTAATGGCACGGACTATAAGTCCGTGCCATTTAATGTTTGTTTTTTATCATAGGCTCATTACATTAAAAACCTCAATTGTGTTATTTAATCCACTTAAGATCGGTTAATTGAGTTTTTGTTTTAATAAATTCAATAATTTCCGGCACCGTTTTCAAGCATGAATCACAAGGTCCAAAACTTTGAATCTTTGATGTTTTACTTTTTGTATTTTGCTTTACACAATAAATTGTCATTTTAGTTTCAAAATCAGTTCCTTTAAGTTTTTTTACAAAATCTGATATTATGCTTAAGTTATCAGCTATCTGAGCAGTGGTTATGTATTCTGCATGAATTTGTCCAAGTTTGTCTTTCTTTGTTTCAGTAGCATGTCTGTTCAAACTTGTACTTGTTAGATAAACTGTAAAAAAATTACCTTTCGACAGTTTGATTTTTGTACGTAAAATACTAATAGCCGCTGCAGTTTTATCTCCATACCCTTTTTCCATTAGATTACTTAGCGTCGGTATTAAGACCTTTTCAATTTCCCAATCATTTTCAAAATCTATAGCATTTATAAGACAACCCTCATCTTTTATATCAGATATATCCGCTTTTTTGTTAGAATCGTTATACAAATGGATGATTATACAGTTCGCATCTTCATAAACTTGCTTGTAACCTAGATTAAACTCATTATTAATTAATGTTATATAATCATCAGTTTGATATCTATTATCCTTCAATAGTTTTTTTGACTTCTTCCCATGATATTTTTTTTCCATATCTCAAACTTTTTTTAATTTGACTTTAATATTTATCT
>JAFGOQ010000061.1 GCA_016926405.1 Bacteroidales bacterium | reverse complement strand
AATAATAATATATATAAAGGAAAAGCGGCTGAACGAAATAAATCGTATCAGCCGCTTGTTTATTTATAGCATGATTTTTTTAAATAGAAATACTTGTTTCTAGTATAGGAAACTTCTGAAATTTACAATCTAAAGCACCGTTAAACAATTTATACGTTTTAAACGAACGCATACAAAGACTCTCCAACGCATCATCGTTTGAACTAATTATCCAAGCAGTATATCCCTCGAAATTACGTTTAAGATTAGTTCCAATAGCACTATAAAAACCAAAAATATCCGATTTTTCAAGACGCTCACCATAGGGAGGATTCATTATTATAATGCCCTTATTCTCTGTTCCTGTATTTTTCTCGAAGGCTTTACGCTTAAATTCAATAAGTCCATCGATACCCAAATCCTCGCAGGAAGCCTTACACATACTAATACAACGAGCCGAAATATCGAAACCTTTAATATCTATGTCAGATTTATCTATTGCAGACATTGCCTCATTGTAAACTTTATCCCACAACTCCTTATCAAAGTCGTCCCAGTTCATAAAGCAATACTTCTTACGAATAACACCAGCAGGAACATTAGCAGCCTTCATAGCAGCCTCAATAGCAATAGTTCCCGATCCACACATAGGATCAATTAACGGGATACTTTTATTCCAACCAGTAATAGCAATAAGCCCTGCCGCCAAAACTTCGTTCATAGGTGCTTCGTGAACAGCAGTACGATAACCTCGTTTGTGCAAAGGATCGCCAGAGCTATCAAGCATAACAGTAAACTGCTTTCCTATACATGAAATACGAATACGAATATCTGGATCGGTAGTGCCAACAAACGGACGACGTCCTGTTTTTTTATTAAATTGATCGGCTATTGCATCTTTTGACTTTAATGCAACATATTTTGAGTGACGAAAAACATCTGAAGAAACAGAAGTGTCAATAGCAAAAGTTTGTGTAAGAGTAATAATTTTCATCCAATCGATACCAAAAATATTCTGGTATAACTCATCTTCGTCGCGTGCAACGAAAGTTTTTATTGGCTTCAGAATTCTAAGTGCTGTTCGCAATTGTAGGTTACACTTATACATTAGCTCTTTATTGCCTTTAAAGGCAACCGCTCTGTTAAGAACTTCTACATCTGTAGCACCAATCTCTTTAAGCTCAATTGAAAGAACTTCCTCTAAACCATGTAATGTGGTAGCAATTAATCTCAAAACTTTCCCCTTCCCTATTAAAAAAATTACTCAATTTTTCAGAGCACATAATTAATAATATATTTCCAGTTAAAAGAGCATTTTGGTTAAAATTTTTAACATTTCAGTCATATTTATTTTCCAGAAAAATAACCAATTAGGTTCATCATCAAATAACTATCATTCACAAAACAAATTAATTTATTTATGTAAATCAACTTTCATATATCTATAATTGATTTTAATTACTACAATACCTCCATATTCCATCAGTGAACATCAATTATAAATTAATTCCTTTTTAATAAAGTAAATAAACCTTTTATCTTTCAATATGTCAAAAGCAGAACTTTAACTAAAATCAACTAATTATGAATAGAATACTTACATTTTCAATTGCTATAATAGCAATATTACTTTCGTCGTGTGTCCTAAATTTAAATTCTGGAATTGAAGGTCATGGGGAGGTTGTTACAACAAATAGAGACGTTGACAATTTTGATCAAATAAAAGTTTCGAGCGGCTTAGACTTGTACATAAGTCAAGGTGACGAACTAAGCGTTTCTGTAAAAACCTACGAAAACCTACAAGATTACGTTGTTACTAGAGTAGAAAATGGCAAATTAAAAATTTATTGTGAAGAAAGAATACGTGCAGATATTAAACGCATTGACGTTACAGTAAAAGATCTTGAAAGCCTTGACTGTAGTGCTGGTTCGGACACATGGACTGTCGATACTCTACAAGTTGATGAAATTAAGATATCGGTAAGTAGTGGTGCAGATGCTACAGTAAGTGTAAACGCTGAAAATGTTATTTGTGATACTAGCAGTGGTGCAGGAGCAAAATTATCGGGAGAAACAAACACATTTGACTGTGATGCATCAAGTGGAAGTAATATTAATGCTTACGAATTACAAAGCATTACATGTTCGGCTGATGCAAGTAGCGGTGCAGACATTAGAGTTTATGTTACTAGTTCTTTTTCTGGATCTGCAAGTAGCGGCGGAGGTATAGATTATAAAGGAAATCCAAAATCTACAAATTCAAGTAAATCGAGTGGCGGAAGAATCCACGCACATTAAATATTATTTATTAGAACTTAGTTATTAGCATACAGTTTAGTAACTAAGTTCTAATAGTGTTATAAAGCGGTTCTGAAAAAGTAGAATCGTAAAACAGGATTATAAATAGCAACACTAATTAGTTACTAAATCACTCCTACAAACTCTAATAACTATGTATTAGTTAAACATTTTCAATATTATCTTCGGAAACTATCTCTTTATTTGCGTATCGTAAAAAGAGATTAATAATAGCACAAACATCTTTCCTACAGTATTTTTCGATGCGTTGTAAATCTTTTTCCTTCCAGTAAACATCGCAAACCATACTTCCATCAATATCATCTTTTGGAGAAGGAATACCCAAAATGGTGGTCAATAATTTCAAAGAGGTATAAGATTTATAGTCACCAAAGCGCCACAAATCCATTGTATCTATAAAAGGTGTTTCCCAAGGCTTTGCTCCTCTAACATCAAGAGCAAAAGGAATATCAATATTATTAACAACCATTCTTCGAGCTAAAAACGGAAAATCAAACTCTTTGCCATTATGAGCACATAAGAAATTATCGTCGGTCTTATAAAAGTCGTTAAGCAAAGTGACAAAATCGTTCAATAAAACAGCCTCATCATCACCAACAAACGACTTAATTCTACATTTTAAAACATTGTCTTTGTAAAAACAAACACCAACCGAAATGCAGACAATCTTACCAAACTCTGCAAAAATACCAGCTTTAGAATAAATCTCTTCAGGCAATTCATCATTCTTCGCCAATTTTAATGCCTTTATACTCCACAATTCAGAAAGCAATTCAGGTAATTCACTATGATTAGCAAACTGTGGTACTGTCTCAATGTCCAGAAACAGAACTTTGGTAATATCAATCTTTTTCAGAGGTATCATTTATGCATCAATAAAGTTTTTTCAATTGTTGTTTTAATCATTTCTATAGCAACCTTGTTCTTTCCACCCTGCGGAACAATAATATCGGCAAACTGTTTTGTTGGCTCAATAAACTGAACGTGCATAGGCTTTACAGTCTTCTCGTATCGTTCCAAAACTTTGTTAACCGAACGACCACGCTCAATAATATCTCTATTAATTACACGACTCAAACGATCATCTGCATCGGCGTGAACAAAAATCTTAATATCCATTAAATCGCGAAGAGCCGGATTCGTTAAAACTAAAATACCCTCAATAATCACAACATGCTTTGGATCAACTTTAATACTTTCCGGGGCTCGAGTACATGTTAGATATGAATATATTGGTTGAGGGATAGTTTTCCCCTCCTTAAGAGACTTTACATGCTCTACCAATAATTCAAACTCTATTGATTGAGGATGATCAAAATTTATCTCTTGACGTTCTTCCATAGGAAGATGACTACTATCACGATAATATGAATCTTGCGGAACAACCGCCACCTCTTCTACAGGAAGAGTTTCTAATATTTTTTTTACAACTGTAGTTTTTCCACTTCCAGTTCCACCAGCAATTCCTATTACAAGCATGATCTTTTTATTTATATTTGCAATTGTTAATCAAATTCGATTAACTCAACAAAAATAGTGATAATAATCAAAAACAACCATATTGATATGCAGTTATACCCAATGAAATTTACCCCAATAATAAAAGAGACTATTTGGGGTGGCAAAAAGTTGAACCAAAAATACAACAAAGGGAAAGCCTCACAAACAAATATTGGCGAAAGCTGGGAACTTTCAGGTATACAAGAAAATATTTCGATTGTCGAAAATGGTTTTTTAGCAGAAAACGATATTCAAGAGCTTATTGAAGTGTACATGAGCGACCTTGTTGGAGATAAAGTTTACAAACAATTTGGAATTGAATTCCCGTTGCTTTTTAAATTTATTGATGCCAATGATCAATTAAGCATACAGGTTCACCCAGACGATAAAACTGCACGTCAAAAACATAAAGCATATGGTAAAACCGAAATGTGGTACATAATAGATGCAGAAAAAGATGCAACAATAATAAATGGGTTTAAGAAAAATCTAGATAAAGAAGAATATCTAAAACATCTTAACAATGGAACAATTGAAGAAATTGTTAATCGAGTTTCCGTAACAAAAGGTGATGTAATTTATATTCCAGCTGGCAGAGTTCACTCAATTGGAAAAGGTGTTGTATTGGCCGAGATTCAGCAAACATCAGATATTACATATCGAATTTACGATTGGAATAGAAAAGGCTTAGATGGCAATCTGCGTGAATTACACACCGATTTAGCTATTGATGTTATTAATTTTGATAAACCAAAAAACAATAAAGAGGATATTACAATAGAAGAGAATAAAACATCTACACTTATAGACTCTCCCGTTTTTAAGACAAATATTATTAAACTAGACAACACTATAGAAAAAGATTATTTCACTACTGATTCTTTTATTGTTTATATGTGCATTGATGGTAGCGCCGAAATTATTACTTCGGGCAACGAAAATGTACAAATAACAACTGGCGAAACAGTTCTTATTCCAAATGAAATTACTACTGTAAGAATAAAACCAGACAAAAACTGTACTCTCTTAGAAGTATATCTATAAAAGAGAAAAAGGGGCTTATATAAAATACAGCCCCTTTTTAATAAAAATTAATCCTCGTCGTTCAACGATTTAAATCCTTTACCAATAATTTCGTTAGCCTCGGTAACATTAACAAAAGCATCTGGATCAACCTCTTTAATATGAAGCTTAAGAATTTCTAATTCTCTACGACTCATAACAGAATATACCATTTTTCTTTCTTCGCCAGAATAAGCTCCTGTACCAGTAAAAATAGTAGCTCCACGCTTAAGATCGTTCTTAATTTTAGATGAGATAGACTCAAATTTATCAGACACAATCATAACTGTTTTATGATAGCTTGCTCCGCTAACAACCATATCAATAATCTTACCTTCTATATAAATAATTATTAACGAGTAGATTGCAAATTCCCATCCAATAGCACCTGTTTCGGTAGGTTGAACAAGAGTAAACAATACAATTAAACCATCAACAATCATAACTAATTTACCAAGCGATAACTTAGTATACTTAGCTAAAATCATTGCAATAATGTCAGACCCACCCGAGGTAGCTCGCGACTTAAAAATGAAGCCAATAGATATACCATAAAATACACCCGCAACAATTGTATTAAGCATTGGATCTAGAATAATCTTTGGATACCCAACAGAAACATATGTTTCCATAACCCAAACAGTAAACAGAATTGTAACAATACTAACAATTGTTTTAATACCGAATCGTGGACCAAGAATAATTGTACCCAAAATTACTAACGGAATCTCCATAGCAAAAGTACAATAACTAATTTTCCAGCTAAACAATGTATTCAAAACTGTAGCAATACCATAAACTCCTCCTGGAGCTAATTTATAGGGTACTACAAACAAGATGTCGGAAACAGCAAATATTACACTACCTAAAATAAGGTAAACATAAGCTTGAAACCAGTCACTTGATAAAAACTTTTCCTTTGTTATAAAAGCCATTTTTTGTGTGTTTTTTAAGTGGTTTTAAAAATCGCACAAAAGTATTCAATTAATAAATAGCTTAAAACATTGCAGATTAACTTTTTTTAACTTGGAAGCTTCAAAAACAAAAGGTTTGACAAATATAGTGCACCACCTGATAAATCATCACTTTCTATAGATTAACAAACCTTTTTAAAAAGTAAGAGTAAAGGTTGTTCCTACATTTAATTCAGAATGAACGTTAATTGCACCACCGTGCATACGCATTATCTGACGAGACAAGCTTAACCCAATACCAGAACCCTGTTTTTTAGTGGTGAAAAACGGTATAAATATTTTATCAAGCACATCAGGCAATATACCTTTTCCATTATCTGAAACTTGAACAGTAACTCTACCTCGTTTATTTAAAAACGAATTAATCTGAATAACACCGTTATCATTATCACTAAGAGCATTAACAGCATTATTTATAAGGTTAATAAGAACCTGTTCAATTTGATTAGTATCAATTGAGAATTTAAGATCGTCTGGTTCAATTGAATAATTTATCTTAATATTACTGTTTTTCGATTCATGTTCAAACAAGGGCATAAGATCGCTTAAAACCTCTCCTACTCTAACTATTTTAAAATTTGGCTTAGGTATGCGCGTTAAATTCCTATAAGTATTAACAAAATCCAGCAACCCTGAACTACGTTTGTGAATTGTCTTCACAGCCATATATATCTCCTCTGATGTTTCTTGATCAAAAACAGGTGAATCATCACCATTAGAAGTCGTTAATTTAAGCATTCCTGAAACGGTAGACGACAACGATGTAATCGGCGTAATAGAATTCATTATTTCGTGAGTTAATACACTAATAATTTTTTGCCACGATTCGGCCTCTTGCTCTTCAAGTTCATTTTGAATATTCTTAATTGTAGCAAGAATTATTACTCTATCGTTGATTTTAAATTCTGTTCCTGATATAACAAGTTGTAACAAATCATCTTTCTCGTTAATCTTAACAAGAGTGTTTTCTCCGGGTTTCAATCCTAATAGAGAAAACACTAGCTCAGGACTTTTATTTT
>JAFGOQ010000060.1 GCA_016926405.1 Bacteroidales bacterium | reverse complement strand
ATCTAAATCAGATATTTTATATTTTAAATCTGTTGACATTCTCCACAAATCAATAGTTTGAATCTTAACAAGCCCCTTTATATTAAATTTCTGTAGTTTTTTATAATGAGCATGAATCCCTATAACTCTTTTAATTGGATCAGAATTCCAAGTAACACCCTCCCAGTTTCCGTAATCAGAACCTTTCCATTCAAGTACATTATCTGGATTATCGGTAACAATTCTTTTTAATACTTCTACATCACCATCGTGAAATCCATCATTATCGGCATCTTGTGCATTAAGAACCAAGCTAGGGAACCATAATAATAGAATAATTAAAAAATGTAAATGTTTTTTCATAAGCTTTCTGTTTTATATTTTTATATGATTTGCAGATCGTTACACAGCCTTATTGCCAATACACAAATAAAATCCATTGCCTTTATCAATAGTATATGCAAAGCTGTTTTTAGGCCAGCTAAAATAGCACTAACGTATAGAAAAAACTAAAATTAAGGAGAGTTATTTTTAAAACTAATACTGTCTATTAAAAGCTTACAAATACAAGCTTTATAAAAACATTAAACCATAGCGGTTTGTACTAATTTTGTTGCTTTTTGTTTTTTAAAAGAAAAAGTAGCAGAGATTTAATATTAAAACCTAAACAAAACAAATAAAAGAAGAGGATGTCCAAAAACAATTAATAAAAATTATAATGTCACGTTGAGCGGAGTCGAAACGTTGTGTTTTCAATGAAACAATCCTTCGACTAAGCTCAGAATGACAGTTTAATTTAGTTTTTGAACACCCTCTTCAAGTATTACTTAATTGCTTGTTCCAATTATTGTTTCGTTTAACAAGTAAATTTGCAAGCTTATTTAAATGTCAATTCACATAAATGGTCATTATAAGTTTAATTTGTATTATTTATTTTTCAAATATTTCTCGAACCACTGATCTTGTTCCCACAATATATGTAAAACAGACTCGCGCGATCGGTATCCATGACTTTCTTTCGGTAATAATACTAAACGAACAGTGGCTCCCAATCCTTTTAGAGCATTAAAATAGCGTTCGCTTTGCATAGTATAAGTACCTGGATTATTATCCTCTGCTCCATGAATTAGCAACAAAGGGTGTTTCATTTTTTCGGCATGCATAAATGGCGACATCTGGTTATAAATTTCAGGTGCTTCCCAGTAATTACGCTCTTCGCTTTGAAATCCAAAAGGTGTTAATGTTCGGTTATAGGCTCCACTTCGAGCAACACCTGCAGCAAATAAGTTAGAGTGTGTTAATAAATTAGCTGTCATAAATGCGCCATAAGAGTGTCCGCCAATAGCCACTTTAGTACGATCTATGTAGCCCATTTTGTCAAGGGTGTCAATAGCCGCTTTAGCATTACCAACAAGCTGTTTTATAAACGAATCATTAGGTTCATTGTTACCTTCACCTACAATTGGAAACGCTGCATCGTCTAGCACTGCATAGCCTTTCATAACCCAATAAATTGGAGAACCATAGTATGGATATGTAAACTCATTTGCCGAAGAGGTTACTTGGCCAGCACTACTTTTGTCTTTGTACTCTTTTGGATAAGCCCACATAATAAGAGGAAGCTTCTCTTTACTATTGCGGTTATATGAGGCAGGTAGGTATAGTGTACCAGATAATGGTAAACCATCGTCGCGCTTATAGTTTATTACCTCTTTGTATACTTTAGACATACTTTCGAAAGGATTTTTGAAGAAAGTTATCTGCTTAGGCGACTGGCGCGATTTAATGTTACGAATATAGTAGTTTGGATATTCGGTTGGAGATTCGATGCGTGTTATTAGTGTTCCCTTTTTAATATCCAATGCTTTAGTTATATCTTCTAACTTGTCTTTGTTATCTAACTGAAATAAACGTTTGGTTGATTTATTGGCTAAATTAAAACGATCGATAAATGGTCTTTTACCTTTATCAGAATAACCTTCGCCAATCATATAGATATACGATTTGTCTATCACCAATACTTCGCGGTTCCATTTGTTCTTATGAGTTACAGGCTCACCTGGGTCGCTATATCTATCCTGATAATTACGATCTATTATTACAACAGGTTTTTTTCTGCTATTAGCAGGATTAAAATGATAGGCTTTTGTATTTCTAGTATTCCACCAATAGTCGTAAGCAATAGCATTGTTTGCATCGCCCCACAAAATACCTGAATAGCGATTTATTGTTTTAAGCAAAGTACTTGGCTGGTCGGTAAAAGGAGCTGCCAGTTGTAACACCTGATCTCTGTATTCAACTTCAATTTCAGGATCTCCCTTATCTAAAGCTTCGGCCCAGTATAGTGTTGCTGGTTGATCGTCGCGCCACGAGATATCGCGTTTTCCAGTACGTTCGGCCATAAATCCTTTTGGCAAATCTTCTATTAATGGAACTTCTTCAAGTGTTTTTATCTTATTACCATTTACATCCATAAGTAGATAATCAGAAGGGAAACGGTAGTATGGCACAAGGTACGAGAAAGGTTTTTTAATGGTACTTACCAAGGCGTATTCACCATCGGGCGAAAAGCTAATTCTGCGGTAAATGGCTTTATCGGCCCATTTTTGCGTTTTGCCATTAAGGTCTACTTTTAACAGCTCCGATTCGGCCAACTTAATAAAATTATCTTCGTCGGTTTTATCTTTCAGCAAATCCTGATATGTTCTGTTTTGAGCCTTTTTGCCTTCGTTAACAGAAACAACAGGCCCTTGAGGAATGGCTTCCGATTTACTGACAATTGGCTCTCTATTACTAGGTATGGCATTAACAAGTATGCTATTATTATCCTTAAACCATCTGAAAGGCGATCCTAAATTGGCATTAACAATGCCTTCAGTTAATTTATAGGCTTGTGCCGAAGCAATATCAACATACCAAAGTTCTGTTCCAGTACTTACAGAGTTGGTAAAAGCCAGCTTACTTTGATCAGATGACCACGAGAAGTTTGCCAGACGAGGATTTTCGGGAAGTCCTTTTACCTGAACAGCATCCTTTTCACCTGTTTTCTGAACTTTAATATTGTTCGAGAAATTAGTCCTCGACGACATATTGGTTACCGGATTGGTTCGTATACCTGCCAATTTTATTTCTGGCTCAGATAACTCGACAATGCTTTTATATTGACTACGATATAAGAGTACAATAATAGAGCCATCGTTGTTAATAACTGTTCGAGGAGGAAGGGGAACATCGGCCAGCTGAAGAATCTCTTTAGATGGTTCTTGATACGCAATGTCTACCTGGCTATGTAGAGGAATACTAGCCATTATGACTAGTGAAAGAGCCAGAACAATTTTTCTCATATTAATATAAATTAAATTAAACACATGTATTTGAAATTATGTATAGCTTATAATATTAGCATTCATCTGTTAATCACTACAAAACCCTTAAGTTTAATTTAATCCCTTTGATGAGCATTTACTGGTAAGGGTTTAATATTAATAGTATTTATATGGAATTTTAAACCGAAATGTAAGAAGAGAAGCCTCAAGTCACCATATCACTATGTTACTAAAAAGCATTATACAAGAAGTATGAAGGAAGATGTAAGATATGAATGCCACCCCCTATATTACAATATTACTATTTCACTAAATCATAATGTTACTACAATCGAATAACTAAGTTCTAAAAACGAACAGCTAAAGACTAAAATCTAACACCAATTGCCCAAGACATTAACCGCTAAGCTAATTGCAGTAAACAAAACGCCCGAAATAACTGCGGTAAGTGTGGCCCAGTTTCGTTTAAAAATGGTTTGGCAAACTGTAATCATAAACATAGCGTTTATATATGGTAAGAGAAGATAAAGATATCTGTCGTCTAAGCTGTTATTTACTGTAAACAGAGCAAATAGTGTAAACGACACAATTATAAATATCCACACAAACAGAAAAGCCCTATTGCGAATAGCCAACAGAAAAAGCTGAAAAATAAACAACAAAACCATAAATGCAAATACAATATATTTTGCTGTTAACTGTTTAAGGGTCGAAAAGAAATAAAAGTTAGTAACACCATCAACCATTACCGAAATTGGCTGAAACGAAATTGAATATACATCGAACCCAAAGGCAAAAAAGTTACTTAATATTAAGGTTATTAGCCAAGCAAAACCCAACAGAGGAACAGATATGGCAACCGACAACCACCGTTTTGTTAATATAAAATATATAAACAACGATATTATTGCTACCCATCCGAAAACAATGTGCGATAAAAGCAAAACAACTAAAGCCAAAATATAGTAGAGCCAATATTTAACAACTTTTCGGGGCGGTGTAAATGGAGTTTTAATCTTTTCGTCGAGCTTAAAAAAGAAGAATAAGAATATCGATAAAGCGACAAAAAGAATGTTAAACGAAAAATCGAAGAACATAAAACTATAAAGAAAAGGGCTTGCTGCTAAGGTAAAAAGCGTTAAAAAAAGAGCCAAAAACGAAAGCCTCTTAAGCAACGACCGAAAAAAGAGCCACAAACCAAACAGCAATAAAGCTCCGTTAATAATGGGCAACCATGTTGTATTAAACACCCCAGCCGTTATCCACGATATTGGGCTTAAAGGCTCAATGGTAACATGCGCAGGTTGACTAAACGATACTGCTGAGATAAACGAAATTAATGCCAAAGCAGAAACCAACACATAAATTAGAACATAATTATGCGACAGTTTATCGTTAATTCTATAAAAAAGGTTTGTTGACTGCATTAGGCTACAAAATAACATCTTTATTGTTACTTTTTTAAATTTTGTTGCTGCAAAGTGACCAACGACACCAATAATAACACATACAACATGGCTTAGGTTATATAATAATGGTAATGTTAATTATAATATAAACATTGGTTTACCACAACCTCGGTTCACGCATCGATTACAGTGGGTTTCAGACAGTTTAAACCACCAATATCTAATATTTATCTTTACTTAAAAAGAACTATTAAAAACTATAACAAAAATATAAAACCCAGAAATGGTTTTTACTTGCAATAAATTATTCTACATTTGCCCTATCAGAAAAACAGTAAAATGATATTAATTAAGAGAGAAGTAAGATATTGGTGGCGTTCTATGTTATTTAAACAATAGCAATAGTACGGCATTTTTATATCCATATAATATATAAAGCCCGTCGCATATTGCGATGGGCTTTTTTTTTAATAAAAAACAGAATGACTTTAGATAGACAAAAACAGTGGTGGTGGCAAACAAAAATCCCGATTCAATGATTCGTGACGAATTTGCTATGCCCAAAAAATAAGGTTCAGGCTCATCGATACACGATGAGCCTTTTTTTATACTAATCAAAAAACAAAAAAAAGTTATGACAATTCAAATTCACCCAAACAAAGAGGGTTTTTACAACGAGTTTGGCGGGGCATTTATCCCCGAAAGTTTAAAACCTGCAATTAACGAGTTACGCGAAAACTATCTTAAAATTATTGAGAGCAAAGAGTTTACCAACGAGTTTATTGGCTTACTAAAAGATTATGTGGGTCGCCCCTCGCCTCTTTACTATGCCAATCATTTGTCGAATAAATATCAAACAAATGTATTTTTAAAGCGCGAGGATCTTAACCATACAGGTGCTCACAAAATAAATAACACTATTGGTCAGATTCTACTTGCCAAATATTTAGGTAAGAAAAAGATAATTGCCGAAACAGGAGCCGGACAACATGGGGTGGCAACAGCTACTGTTTGTGCTAAATATGGCATGGAGTGCAAAATTTTTATGGGCGCTTTAGACATAAAACGACAAGCGCCAAATGTAGGAAGAATGCGACTATTAGGAGCCGAAGTTATAGCTGCCGAATCGGGCACCAAAACGTTGACCGATGCAGTTAACGAAGCTCTAAACGAATGGACAATAAGCTCGCACGACACCTTTTATTTATTAGGTTCGGTTGTTGGGCCTCATCCATATCCCGATATAGTAACACGCTTTCAATCTATTATTAGCAAAGAGATAAGCAAACAAATTGAAGAAAAAACAGGCAAGAATTATCCCGACGTAGTTATTGCATGTGTTGGAGGAGGCAGTAATGCTGCTGGTGCATTCTACGAATTTCTTAACAACGAAAATGTAACACTAATTGGTGCCGAAGCAGCTGGCAAAGGAATAAACACCAACTACCATGCAGCAACACTAACAAAAGGGAAAACAGCAATATTGCATGGTAGCAATTCGGTGGTTCTTCTAGACGAAAATAACCAAATAGCAGATTCGTACTCAATATCTTCGGGACTAGACTACCCCGGTATAGGACCTTTACATGCACATCTGGCACAAACAAAGCGAGCTAAATACATTGCCATTTCCGACGAAGAGGCTATTAGTGCAGCAAATGTATTAATGAAAAAAGAGGGTATTATTCCTGCTCTGGAATCGTCGCATGCATTGGCTGTTTTAGACAAAGTTAAATTCAACAGAAACCAGAATGTGGTAATAAACCTTTCGGGTAGAGGCGATAAAGATTTAGAGACATTTTTAGAGAATATTCAATGAACAATTACAACAGCGTATTTCATTGTATCATATCGATGTAATTTAAAAAATCCAATTAACTTTGGTAAGCCCAAAGAGGGTGTTCAAAATGAATGCCCTCTATAACAATAAAGAGCAGATGAACACAATAGAAATCACAGGCAAAAATTCAACTTCAAAAATACTTGTTGGCGAATCGTACTTAAATACATTTAAGTATATAAAACATAAGAACGTTGTTATTATTACCGACAAGAATCTTTACAATATATACGAATCGTTTTTTACCAACCGACCAACTATTGTTTTAGAAACAGGCGAAGAGCATAAAACCCTTAAAACAACCGAAATTATTTACAATAAGTTTTTAGAGCTTAATGTGGACCGATCGTGGTTTGTACTAGGATTTGGCGGCGGAATTGTATGCGATATAACAGGTTACTGTGCTACAACCTTTATGCGAGGATTAGATTTTGGATTTATATCATCGTCGTTGCTCTCGCAAGTTGATGCTAGCACTGGTGGTAAAAACGGAGTAAATTTTGGAGGCTTAAAAAATATGGTTGGTACCTTTTCGCAACCTCAATTTGTTATTTGCGATGTGGCATTACTTGCCACCCTACCTGCCGAAGAGTTTGACAATGGCTTTGCCGAAATAATAAAACATGCAATTATTGCCTCAGACGAACTGTTTGATTATTTAATTAATAACAGAAACGATATTGTTGATCTGAACAAAGAAAAAATCAAAAATCTTGTTTACGAGTCGGTGGTACTAAAAAGCATAATTGTTAATAACGACGAGACAGAGAAAGGCGAACGAAAAAAGCTGAACTTTGGACACACAATAGGTCATGCAATAGAGGTTGTTGCAAATATCTCGCACGGCAAAGCAATTGCTATTGGAATGACTTTGGCTTTAAAAAAATCGGCACAAATGGGATTAATAAGTAATCCGCAAGCAAATAAGGCCATTGAGTTAATAAAGAGTTACGATCTGCCAACCGAATTAAAAATCAACAAGCAACTTCTTGCGGAGAAAATAATGCACGATAAAAAAAGCAAGGGCAATAAAATAGATTTCATTCTTATTAACAAAATTGGGAATGCCGTAATACACGAATTAAACATAGACGAAATTCTGTAATGCATACAACTTTATTTATCGATTAAATAACAAACAAAAGAATAAAATATGAATTGCACATCGATTATAAATTGCAGCTTTAGCGAGTGTCAAGAAATTATGAACAACTCGCAAATGGTTGAGCTAAGGTTAGAAACACTTCAACTAACCAACAGCGAAATAAAAACTCTGTGCGCTCATACAACACCCAAAATAGCAACATGTCGACCAGGAAAATTATCGGCAGACCAGTGCAAATCAATATTAATAGATGCTATAAAAAATGGTGCCGAATATGTTGATATTGAAGTAGAGTCGACACATATTTACAAAAAAGAGATAATAACTATAGCCAACCAAATGGGCTGCAAAGTGATAATTTCGTTTCACAATTTTGCCGATACTAACCATTTAGAAATATTAGAAGCCATTGCCACCGCCGAGGAATACAGCCCCGAGGTGATAAAAATAGCTACCATGGTAAACAACAATAAGCAAGTTTCGCTTTTGCTTGGACTGTACAACCAGTTTAACAATATTTTAGCTATTGGCATGGGCGAAAAAGGAATTATTACTCGCATAGCGGCAACATATTTGGGTGCTCCTTTTACCTTTGTAGCGCCACAGGGCAAAGAAAAATCGGCTCCTGGACAATTAACCAATTCACAAATGGAGTCAATAAATACAATTATCAACCAATAATGATAAAAACTGTTAACCCAGCCTTCTTAAAGGGAACTATTGCCGCCCCAGCATCGAAAAGCTATATGCAACGAGCTGTGGCTGCTGCTCTGTTATCGGAAGGTACTACTACAATTTTAAACCCGTCTTTTTGCGACGATTCGCTTCGAGCAATAGATATAGCCAAAACACTTGGTGCAAAAGTAAATAACGAGGACAACCGTATTACCATTGTTGGCGGATTAAAAGCAACAAACAACACAATAAACTGCGGCGAGGCAGGGCTATCATTACGAATGTTTACTCCTATTGCAGCTCTTTTAAATAAGCCAATTACAATTAATGGCGAAGGATCGTTAAAAACACGGCCTCTACCATCGATAGATAAACCTATTAAACAACTTGGGGCTAGCATAAAAACAAACAACGGATTTATTCCTGTTGAAGTTTGTGGCCCCTTACAAGGAGGCAAAGCTAATGTCGACGGATCGATGAGTTCGCAGTTTTTAACAGGTTTACTGATGGCTCTGCCGTTGGCTAAAAACAACTCAACAATAGTTGTTAATAACCTGAAAAGCACACCATATATCGATGTTACTTTAGATGTTTTAAACAGCTTTGGAATAGAAGTTATTAACAATAATTACACAGAATTTTTTATTGAAGGTAACCAAAAATATAAACCTCAGACTTATACAATAGAGAGCGATTGGAGTAGCCTCTCTCTACTGCTTGTAGCGGGAGCCATTAATGGTGATATTACAATTACCAATGTTTCAACTAACTCAAAACAAGCCGATATTGCTATTCTTGAAGCATTAAAAAGAGCAGGTGTTAATATTGTTATTAACAACACCAACATAACTGTTAATAAAAGTAATATTGTAGGTTTTAATTTCGATGCTACACATTGCCCCGATCTGTTTCCTCCGCTTGCAGCACTTGCAGCTGTGGCAAACGGAAAGTCTGTTATTAAAGGTG
Organism: Bacteroidales bacterium; assembly: GCA_016926405.1. Classification (GTDB taxonomy): domain Bacteria; phylum Bacteroidota; class Bacteroidia; order Bacteroidales; family UBA6680; genus UBA6680. The sequence goes on along the minus strand of JAFGOQ010000060.1, from coordinate 17,753 downwards.
TTTCGCGATTAAAACACAAAGAGAGTGACAGAGCCTTGGCAATTGTTAACGAATTTTCGAAACTCGGGGTTGAATGCTATGTTAATAACGACGATTTAATAATTGAAGGAGGAAAGATTGTTGGCAACAATGTCGATTCGCACAACGATCACCGAATAGCTATGGCATTAAGCTGCTTATCACTGGTGGCCGACAAACCAGTAATTATTTCGAATGCCGAGTGTGTTGCTAAATCGTATCCCAATTTTTTTCACGATATTGAAAACTTATACGGGATGTAAGATTTTAGAAGTAAGATATGAAAGCTTAAATTACTAATTCACAATTACCAACTATGAACTCGATAGGCAAAAAATTCAGAATAAATATATGGGGCGAATCGCACGGCAAGGCTATTGGGATAACTATTGATGGATGCCCAGCAGGAATAAAGCTTAACCAAGAGCTATTACTTAACGATATAGCACGCCGCAAAAGCGGAGCCAAAGGAACAACTCCACGAATAGAGCAAGACAAGCCAATTATTTTGAGCGGTGTTTACAACGGATTTACCACAGGAGCACCAATAACAGTAATGGTTGAAAACAACAATACAAAATCGAAAGATTACGAAAACATGCCCTTTCGACCTGGCCATGCCGATTTTGTAGCTCATTATAAATACAAAGGGTTTAACGACCCTCGTGGTGGTGGACACTTCTCGGGTAGACTTACTTTACCCCTTGTAATTGCTGGTGCAATAGCCAAACAGATAATTCCAGATATCAATATTAAAGCGCACATAAAAGAGCTAGCAGGCAGTGCCGATATAGAAAAAGCCATTGATACAGCTATTGCTAATAACGACTCAATAGGAGGCATTGTAGAATGTTGTGCCGACAACTTGCCTATTGGATTAGGCGAGCCCTTTTTCGATAGTGTAGAATCAATAATATCGCACCTTGCTTTTTCTATTCCAGCCGTAAAAGGCATTGAATTCGGCAGCGGATTTGCCTCGGCACTTATGACAGGTAAACAACATAACGACTTGATATCAGACAAAGAAGGAAAAACAATTACAAATAATGCTGGTGGTATTAATGGTGGTATTACAAATGGTAATCAGCTTGTATTCCGAATTGCTGTTAAGCCTACATCAACCATTTCAACTCCGCAACAGTCATATAATCAGATAACAAATAAAGTAGAACAATTTAGCATTGGCGGGCGTCACGATGTGTGTATTGCACTTAGAGTACCAGTTGTTTTAGAAGCCATAACAGCCATTGCCATTGCCGAACTTTCATTATAAATAATAGTATGTCAGTAAGAATAATAAAGCAAAGAGATTTAAAAACGGCCGAATGGTCGGGAGGGAAAACAACCGAGCTATATATTTTCCCCGAATCGTCGGAATATGCTAAGCGAAATTTTTTGTTCAGGGTAAGTTCTGCATCTGTTGAAGTTTCAGAGAGCAATTTCACTTCTCTTGAGGGTATTAAAAGATATATTATGCCTTTAGAAGGCGAACTTAACCTTATCCACAAGGACCATCACCAATGCACTCTACAAAAAAACGAGGTGGATATTTTTTGGGGTGATTGGCAAACAACAAGCCATGGAGAAGTTATTGACTTTAACCTTATGACAAATGGCGAAATCCCTGCCTCAATGATGGGAATAAACCTATTTCCAACAGTATCGCTTAAATTCGATAACGATTACAACACCAGCATTGTTTACTTATTTAAAGGCAATGCTGTAATAACCCAAAACAGTTTAAAAACAATTTTATCTCAAGGCGATGTAGCCATTATAACCCACCAAAACAACGAAACAACAACAATAGTTAACAACTCAAAAGATAACACTAACCAAATAGCTATTGCTAGAGTAGATATTAAGGAGCAATAAGAAATATTTAGCCCTTATTACTAGGTTTATATAGTATAGGTAAATGTGTCTATACTATATAAACATCAACAAACTAACAGCCATAACTGCCATACCGGCAACCAAACCGTAAATTGATAGATGATGCTCGCCATATTCGCGTGCCGATGGTAAAAGCTCGTCTAAACTAATAAATACCATTATTCCGGCAACCACTCCAAACACAACGCCCATAACAATTTGGCTATACTGTATAAATGGCATAAGAATAAGATAACCAATTACAGCACCCACAGGCTCGGCAAGTCCCGAAGAGAAACTTAACCAAAAAGCTTTTTTCTTATTGTTAGTAGCATAAAAAATTGGTACCGACACAGCAATACCTTCTGGAATATTATGAATGGCAATTGCCACAGCAATGGCAATACCCAGTTTAGGATCGTTAACAGCAGCGGTAAAAGTAGCCAAACCTTCGGGAAAGTTATGAATAGCAATAGCCAAAGCAGTAAAAATGCCCATTCTATAAAGCTTATTTTCAGTTGGTGGCTGCAAAGTACCAACATCCTCAACATTACGCATTTCGTGAGGATTCTCGTACGAAGGAATAAGTTTATCAATTAAAGCAATTAACAAAATACCACCAAAGAACGAGATTACAGTGATCCAGTTTCCCTGAACATTACCAAGCGATTCGGTAAGAGCATCTTTCGATTTTACAAAAATCTCAACCAGCGAAACATAAATCATCACCCCAGCCGAAAAGCCCAACGAAATAGAGAGAAATTTTTTATTTGTTGTCTTAGTAAAAAATGCCAAGGCACTTCCTATTCCTGTTGAAAGACCAGCAAACATGGTCAATCCTAATGCTATTAAAAAAGTTTCTAGTTCCATAACTTATTAAAATCTTACCCCTACAACCATTACATCGTCAATTTGTTTACTGTTACCTTTCCACTCGCAGAAACGATTTTCTAAAATCTCTTTTTGTTCAAATAAAGGCTTATTGGCCAAAGAATTTATTAAAGCATAGAAATTCGCTCGCATTAGCTTTCGCCCTTTTTCTCCACCTATCTGATCCTGATAACCATCGGAGAAAAGATAAATCATATCGCCCTTTTTAATATCAACCTTTTGTGTTGTAAATGGAACATCATTTCGTCTGACCATATATCCAACTGGCATTCTGTCCGAGTCAATTATTATAGGCTCGTTTTGTCCATTAGTTGATCGCACAATATAAAGAGGATGAAAAGCACCCGAAAAATCAATAGTATAATCTTTTCGCGATATTCTACAAACCGACATATCCATACCGTCCATAGCTCTATTACCATCGCCACCCTGATTAAGCGACTCAATAAGTCTGCTACGCATTTTATTAAGCAAAACATCGGGCTGAGTTATTCGTTCTTTATTTACAATATCGTTTAAAAGTGTAACTCCCATCATACTCATAAAAGCACCCGGAACGCCGTGTCCTGTACAATCGGCAGCAACAACCATAATATATTCATCTACCTCCGACACCCAGTAAAAATCGCCACTAACAATATCGCGAGGCTTAAAATAGACAAAGTAATTTGTTAATAACTGCCCAAGAGTCTTCTCCGATGGAAGAACAGCCTGTTGAATTCGCGAAGCATACTGAATACTGTGGGTAATTGTATCGTTCTGTCTTTCGATTAATATTTTCTTACGTAAAAGATCGTCGCGTTGAGCTTGAATCTCTGCATTTTGCTTTTTCAACAACTCGTTACTCTTTCGTTTCTGACGATAAATAAAATATATAAAACCTGCAATAATAAACAGAACAAGAAAAGCTAAGTAAGCAATTGTATTATACAATTTCTGACGCTCCATAGCTCGCTGATGCACCAACTCTGTCTCTTTTGTCTGTTGCATAAAATCGTAATTCATCTCTAGTCGGGTAATCTCCTTTTTCCCTATCGATTCAACAATAGCAGCATATTGCTCTTTATATTCCAACGCCTTTTTATATTGCTCCTGCTCTTTAGCTATCAAATAAAGAATACCTAAAATATCTTTTTTATCAGACACTAAATTCTTCTCGGTGGCAATATCAAATGCTTTTAAAGCAAATGTATTTGAATGGCTATAATTTTTCTTTGCGAAACTACATTGAGCCAAACCAAAATATATTAAGGCTCCATTTTTTGAATTATCGGCATTGCTTAACAAACTTAAAGCGTGCTTATACGACTCTTCTGCTAAGGTATACTCATTATTCTGAAAGTGATTTTTCCCTCTTAATAGAGCAATATTCGATTCAAGAAAAATATCGTTAAGCTGATTATTTAATACCGACAACTTATCGACATAAACCATCGAAGAGTCTGTCTTATGCTGTGAAAGAAAAAGCTCAGCCATCTCTAAATAGCAAAGTCTAACACCACGAGTAGAACTCTTCTTATCTTCAATATTTTTGTATCCTTTAAGAGCTTTATTAAGAAAAATTATAGCGTCGTTTACTTGATCGATATTGCGTTTCATTCGTGCAATAGAAAAATTAATCCATGCAACACCCTCTTTATAACCAACTTTTTGGTACTCATGCAACGACTCTAAATAGTTGGTCATAGCCTTTTCGTATTGACCAAACAACTGAAAAACCGAGGCCTGATTGGACTTGGTTCTAGCAATCTCTACATTATTGTTTAACCCAACATTTATTTCTAAAGCCTCATCGTAATACTTTAATGCTAATTTATAATCAGACTTCAACTTATAAACATTTCCAATTCTGTTTAATGTTGTAGCTTCACCATCCTTATCATTTGCAAGCCTATAATTACATAGCGCCTTACCAAAAAAATCTAAAGCTAAATCGTATCTGTTTTCCGAATACGATAAAAACCCAGACTTATAAAACCAGTAAGCCTTAGTGTCAAACTTATCTAACGAATCAACCATAGCGCTCCATCTACTACTTAGAAGGCTATCACTAGTTATTTGCGAACTATTCTGATTAAAATAGTCAGACAATAGCGAAGTGTCTGTAACATTTGCTTTGGCCGAGGTTATAACTAACAGGAATAGAATAATAAAGAAGTTTCTCATAATTATTATATAATACAATCAAATATAACCGAAATAGTGAAACAAAAACAATTTGCACAGTGAGTTTTTCTAATAAAAAAAGTATCACTTAACTATAAATAATTATATTTACGGCTGTCATTAAAACCAAAGTAATCTTATTGTTAGACTAAAACTGATCAATTAATTCCTATTAGAAATGAAATTAAAAATGAACCTCAGAACAAAGCTTATTGTCTTAATAATAAGCGCTTCCGCTGTTATATTCACCTTATACAGCATTTATGTTGGTGTTGCAATTCACAAAATGGCATCGCAACAGGCTGAAAAATACGCAGATGAGCTTTCTCAGAAATATGCCTATCAAATGGAATCTATATTAAACTACAATATGGGTTACACTAAGGCTTTAGCCAATTCGTTAAACGATTTCACCAAGTTTAATGGCTCTGAGTTTAGCGATATTCAGAAAAATTTCTTGACTCAAGGTCATAAAGCGAATAAAAACTGGACAAGTATTTGGACAACAACTGAGCTATCAACCTTAAATAAGTCGTATGATAAAAACCATGGACGTTTGACTCTTCTTTCGGTAAATAATGGTAATTCATTTTCTATTGACTCTATTTATAAAGATATGGACAGCGAAAATGTTGGAAGTTCGTATTACAACATGAAAAAAAATCCAATGTCGTACGTTATTGATCCATATCTTGACAATTCGTTTAATGTATTAATGACATCGTTTAGTGAGCCTTTTTATACAGACGGTAAATTTGCAGGTATAGCAGGTATCGACATTTCACTTGAAGGTATTCAAGAGTCTGTTAGAAACATTAATCCTATTGAGGGTAGCTCGGTAATGGTTTTATCCAATTCGGGAACAATAGTTGGCCATTCAAACAAATCGTACATAGGTAAAAAGGCTACCGAAATTATGCCTGAGCTTTGCCGATCGAAAAAAATTATTGAAAAGGTAGCCTCTGGGCAATCATTTTCGTACGAAAACAAAGATAATGGCAAGTTGTATTACACAAGTTTTAAATCGTTTAAGGCTGCAGGAACCGACAAAAGCTGGAGTTTTGCTATAACTCTACCTATGAGTTTAATATTAGAAAATGCATATAGCGAGATTAACAAATCGATAATTATAGCAGTAATAAGTTTACTTGTGTTATCAATAATTTTAGCACTATTTGCCCGTAGTATAACTCAGCCTATATCGGGAACAACCAAGGTTTTCGATAGTCTTAGTAAAGGTGAAATAAACTCGGAGCTTAAACTAAACATCAACAGTGGCGACGAGCTTCAAGATATGGGTAATTCTGTTAATAACCTTATTGACGGACTGCAAAAAACAGAGCTTTTTGCCCGCGAAATAGAAAAAGGAAATCTTGATGCAGAGTACGATTTACTTGGCGAAAAAGACAGCCTTGGTAAAGCTCTTTTAGAAATGCGTAACAGTTTAAAACTGGCTACCGAACAAGAGAACATCAGAAAGGCCGAAGAGCAAAAAAGAAATTGGGCAACTCATGGAGTAGCTCTATTTGCCGATTTACTTCGCAACAATTACGACTCAATAGAAGATATGTCGTACAATATTATTAGTAATCTGGTTAAATACACAAATGCTAATCAAGGTGGATTATTCCTTCTATCAGACGAAACTAGCGACGAAAGATACTTGGCTCTTATGGCCGCCTACGCATATAATCGCCGTAAATATCTAGAAAAACGTATTGAACTTGGCGAAGGGCTTATTGGAAGATGCTTCCTAGAGGCAAAAACTATCTTTATGACCGACTTACCAAAAGATTATATCAGTATTACTTCTGGATTAGGTGAAGATACTCCTCGTTGCTTAATAATTGTGCCTATGATTGTTAACGAACAAGTTTTAGGTATTATTGAAATGGCTTCGTTTAAAAAATTAGAACAACACGAAATTGAATTTATTGAGAAAGTTGGAGAAAACATTGCTTCATCAATTTCGTCGCTTCGAATTAATATACAAACAGCTAGTTTGCTAGAACAAACCAAACAACAAGCTGAAGAGATGCAGGCACAAGAAGAGGAGATGCGCCAGAACATGGAAGAGCTGCAAGCAACTCAAGAGGAGTCGTATCGTCGCGAAGAGGAAATTAGACTTGCTTATGAAAAGCTTGAAGAATCGAAAAATGCCGATTCAGATATCTTAAACCTTGTACATTGCAATCTTGGTGTGGTTGAATTTGACTCTTTTGGTTCAATTCATAAGGCAAACAACTATTTTAAAAATATTCTTAATATTAAATCGGAAGACGAATTAATAGGAAAACAGTACACGGAATTGCCTCTATCTAACAAACCTGAAGAGACTGAAGAACTTTGGAACACAGTTATGAAAGGTGAAGAGGTTGAAAGAATCACTAAGTATAATACAAGCCTTAGCAAAACAGTATTTGTTAAAGAGAAATTCTCTCCTATTATTGATGAAAGCGGAGTTGTAGAGAAGATTGTTGCAACTTCAATAGATATCACTGAGTTTTATAAAAACTAAATACTATTTATTATTTATTTAAAAGAGGCGTTTTTCTGAAACGTCTCTTTTTTTGTAATTATTCCAAAACTTATTCTTTTCAAGTAATTAAAAATTGGTGCTTATTTATTTTCTCGAATAATAACACAAAGCCTTTAAGTTTTTAAAAAAGGCCAACCTCCATTTAGCCAATTCTTAAAAACGTAGTTAGGCAATTAGTAAAACAACATTAGGTTTTAAACAAAACGTAACGACGTTTTTAGTAAATACACGAGAGAAAATTTAAAATTCTCGAGAGAAAATAAAAAATACACGAGAGAAAATTTAAAACGGACACTACATTTTAATAAAGCTGTAGTTATGCTTATTTAAATGCAAAGTTTATATGTTGTAGTTTTTTGATTTTTGTTTACACAATAATGAGAAGAAATAGAGATAATCACAAGCACATTAATTGAATAAAAAAGGGTGTCCAAAAACAACTAATAAGAAATAAACTGTCACGTTGAGCGGAGTCGAAACGTTGTGTTTTCAATGAAACAATCCTTCGACTCCGTTCAGGATGACAGTCTAATGTAGTTTTTGGATACCCTTATTGTTACTTGTTTATCTCGTCTATTGCTATTTGCAGTGTATTATCAATATCCTTTATAATGGGGTAAAAACCATCGTTATCCAGAACATTACGGGCAATTGTAGCCTTAAGCTGAGTTATTAGTATATGTTTCGATTTATTTATGTCTGACCAGTTAGTCTTTACACCATTTTTAGATGCATAATCAACAAACTTATTTAGTAAATTTTGTTTGTCCATAAAGGCCGACAGAACATTGCTCGAAGGCATTTCTAATAGCTTCTCGCGATTCTTATCGAAATACTCAAAAGCAAATTTATAAACCAAACCTTTTCTAACAACCTTGTTAAGATATGGTGTTACACCAAGTGTATCAACAGGAACAAAAACATCGGGCATAATACCGCCACCACCGTAAACAATTTTACCACCAGGTGTAACAAATTTCAACGAGTCGGCAAAGTGAATGCTATCTTTCTCCATAAATTCACCATTCTCGTAGCGGTGAATCATATCCATATTATAGTCGTCGCCATCTTTGCCATAAGGCTTTTGAATACTTCTACCTGTAGGAGTGTAATATCTGGCAACAGTAAGTCTAAGAGCCGAACCATCTCTAAAAACAGTTTGATTTTGCACCAACCCTTTACCAAACGAACGACGACCAACAATTGTTCCTCTGTCGTTATCCTGAATTGCACCTGCCAAAATCTCACTTGCCGATGCCGAATACTCATCAATAAGAATAACAACTTTATCGTTTAAGCAATGGCCATATTCATTAGAGAATGTGTTTTCGCGCGGACGAGCTTTTCCCTCCATATAAACAATTAGCTTGCCCTTTGGTAAAAACTCGTTAGCTATGTTTGTAGCTGCATCCATAATACCACCAACATTGCTTCGCAAGTCGATAATTACATTCTGCATTCCTACATTCTTAAGCTTATTAATAGCATTCACAAACTCCTTATGAGTTGTTAATGCAAACTTATTTATTTTAACATATCCTGTTGTGCCATCAATCATGTATGCTACATCAACACTATAAAGAGGAATATCTGCTCTAGTGATATCGAAGTCAACAATCTCGTTAGAGTTATCGCGTCTAATACCAACAGTAACGTTTGTGCCTTTTGGCCCACGAAGTCTATGAACAATACTATCCTGATTCATTTTAATACCAGCTACAGTCTCTCCGTTAATAGCCACTATTCTATCGCCAGCCATTATTCCAACTTTCTCCGAAGGTCCATTTGCTACGGTACGAATAACAACAATTGTATCCTCTTGCATACTAAACTGTACACCAATACCCGAGAAATTTCCGCCCAACGATTCGTTAGCCTCTTTAACATCTTCTGGAACAAGGTATACAGAGTGCGGGTCTAAATCTTTTAACATTGCAGGAATAGCAGCCTCAACAAGGCGTTTCTCCGAAACAGTGTCAACATACTCACTTTTTATGTATTCAATAACCCCAGTAATTTTATTTACCGTAGGATAAACAAGTAATCTACCACTACTCTCGCCAGGTGTCATACGCATTCCCAAAAGGATACCAAACACAAGGGTAATTGCAATTATTAAAGGACCAAATATTTTTACTTTAAGAAACTTACTCATACAAATTAATTATTTTCGAATGATTCAATTGTTTTTTGCTCTACTACAACACCCGCACGCTCTAGAAGTTCAACTCCCTCGGTTACACGATATTCATTACTATAAACAACTCTAATAATACCTGCTTGAATTATTAGCTTAGCACACTCAACACAAGGAGCATCGGTGCAATAAAGAGTAGCTCCGCAGCTACTGTTATTTGATTTTGCAACCTTTGTTATGGCATTAGCTTCGGCATGCAGAACATACGATTTTGTCTTTCCTTCTTCGTCTTCGCAAACATTTTCGAAACCAGCAGGTGTACCATTATATCCATCGGAGATAATCATACGGTCTTTAACAATTAGAGCCCCAACTTTGCGACGTGTACAATATGAGTTTTGTGCCCACACACGTGCCATTTGTAAGTATGATATATCAAATTTATTTTGCTTGGTGCTGCTCTTTTTTTTCACAAGATTCAGGTTTTCCATATATAGTAATGGTTTTAGCACGAAAATTAAGGAAAATAATCCAATAAAGATTGTTAGAAAACAAAAAAGTCGTGAGCTAACTCACGACTTTTGTACCCAGAGCCGGGATCGAACCGGCACTCCCGAAAGAACTGGTGTTTGAGACCAGCGCGTCTACCAATTCCGCCATCTGGGCTTGAAATTAGTGATGCAAAAATATATTTTCATTCCTTATTATCCTAACATTTCAGGCCTTTTTTACAATAATTTTCAAACCAAACGAATAACCTATTAAAAAACAAGATATTTACTCGTTGGTAAATATCTAATTCAGAAGACCTATTTACATAAATAACACAAAATTGACAATTGATTAGCAAATGGCATTTTTATATATTGTATAGGTTTGATAACCTACAATTAAGCAAGCTATGAGAAGAAAAATACTCCTTTTAATAATGCTAGCAACCATATTAAGCACATGCCAAAGCCAGAATTCTATGATTGATAAAACTGTTGTAAAAGAACTAAATATCGACAAATATTTAGGCTCATGGTACGAGATAGCTCGCTTCGACCATAGTTTCGAAAGAGGTTTAGTTGGTGTAACAGCAAACTATTCGCTTCGAAACGATGGTAAAATAAAAGTTATTAACAGAGGTTTTAAAAACACGCTCGATGGTACTATATCCGAGGCTATTGGGAAAGCCAAAATACCAAACCAAAAGGAACCTTCGATGTTAAAAGTATCTTTCTTTTGGTTCTTTTACGCCGACTATTTTGTTCTTGAATTAGACAACAATTATCAATGGGCTATTATTGGTAGCAGCTCCGATAAATATCTTTGGTTTTTAGCACGAACACCACAAATAGACGATAAGTTATACAATAAATTTATCGAGATAGTAAAAAGCAGAGGTTACGATGTAACCAAACTGATAAAAGTAGAACAGGTAAAAAGCTAAGTAAAAACCCTCTATTACCCAATCATATCTTTTAGCACTTCAAAAATAGACTCTGCATCGAAGCCACAGATTTTATGTAACTCTTCGGGCGTACCATGCTCAATCCATCTGTCTGGAACACCTAGTTTTTTAACCTTAACATTGTAGTTATTATCGTTAAAAAAGTCTGTTACAGCCGATCCAAAACCACCAACAACGGTACCATTTTCAACTGTCACAACATTTTTAAACTTAGCGCCTACCTCTTTCAGAATATCTTCGTCAATAGGCTTAACAAAAATCATATTGTAATGAGCAACCTTGCTTTGCATCTCTTCACTTAGCAGCGAAATTGCTTTCTTCACAAAATTACCTGGATGACCAATTGTAAGAACAGCTATTGAATCGCCATCTTTTACTTTTTCGCCTTTACCAACAGGAATAACATTCATTGGTGTTTGCCATTCGGGCATCACTCCTTCGCCCCGAGGATAACGAATAGTGAAAGGGCCGTTGTTGTATTTTAATCCTGTATACATTAAATTTCGCAACTGCTCTTCGTTAATTGGAGCCGATACAACCATTCCTGGTATCATACGCATATATGCAATATCAAATACTCCATGATGAGTTGCTCCATCTTCGCCCACTAATCCACCTCTATCAAGACAAAAAACAACATTTAATTTCTGCAAGGCCACATCGTGAATAACCTGATCAAATGCGCGTTGCATAAATGTAGAATATATATTACAAAAAGGCTTTATGCCTTTAGTAGCAAGACCAGCGGCAAATGTAACAGCATGTTGCTCGGCAATACCAACGTCAAACGATCGCTCAGGAAACTCTTCCATCATATATGTCATAGAGCAACCCGAAGGCATTGCTGGTGTAATACCAACAACCGATTCATCTAACTTAGCAAGTTCAACTAAGGTCTTACCAAAAACATCTTGATATTTTGGAGGTTTAACAACATCAGAAGTCGACTTTAACCTCTCTCCTGTCTCTTTATTAAAAAGACCTGGAGCATGAAAAACTGTCTGATTATCTTCGGCAGGTTTATATCCTTTTCCCTTTTTGGTTATTACATGTAATAGCTTTGGCCCTTTAATACTCTGCATATCTTTCAATACACGAGCCAAGTATATTGAGTCGTGACCATCAACGGGTCCAAAATAGCGGAAGTTTAGAGCTTCGAATAAATTACTACGTTTAAGAAGAGTCGATTTAACAGCCTTCTCAAATTTCTGAGCCATACGCTGATAATTAGGGCCCATTTTATTCATAACCCCTAATACATTCCAAACCTCGTCTTTAAAACGATTATATGTTTTTGATGTAGTTATATCTAGTAAATATTCTTTAAGAGCACCAACATTAGGATCGATAGCCATGTTGTTATCGTTAAGAACAACTAGTATATCAGATTTTGCTATACCAGCATGATTCAAACCCTCAAAAGCCATTCCTCCAGTAAGAGCACCATCGCCAATTACAGCAATAACCTTACTGCTATCGCCCTTAATTTTATTTGCTATAGCTATCCCTAGAGCTGCCGAAATCGATGTCGACGAGTGTCCTACACCAAAAGCATCGTACTCGCTTTCCGACATATTCGGAAAACCACTAATGCCATTTATCTTTCTATTTGTATGAAAGCGATCTCTTCGTCCTGTTAATATTTTATGAGGATAGGCCTGATGACCAACATCCCATATTAGTTTATCGGTTGGAGTATTATACGAATAATGCAAAGCAGTAGCTAGCTCGACAACACCTAGGCTTGCTCCAAAATGTCCAGGATTAGTTGATACAACATCAATAATAAACCTTCTAACATCATCGCACAACTCGGGCAAATCGGCAACATCCAGCAATCGTAAATCTGCAGGACTATCTATATTTTTAAGAAGTCTGTATTCCTCCCCAACCATAAGCTTTATTTAATTCGACTATAATTCGCTTTAATCTTAAACGTATTATGCCGATGTATATTGAGTTGCAGTGCAAAATTGCAAGCAATTGTACAGCGCACACGAAATAACTATCGGTATAAGTTGTCAAAGATAAAAATATTATTCTTGAAAAGCAGTAACCTTTCAGTCTCATATTTTTTATATTTGTCAAGCGTCATTTCAGAATTTAACAACAAGAACGTTATTACAATGAAACAGGTTATGGTTAAGCCTATATCATTCAGAACAATGATTATTGGCGAGTTCCATGCAACAAATAAAATATTAAATAATTATATACAGATGAAAAAAATAACCAAAGTATTACCTTTTTTCTTTTTAGCTGTTATGACATTCTCGTGTGTTCCAGCAAAGAAACTACATCAAGCCGAATCGGAACTAGCCCAAAGTAATAAGCAAAACGAAGAGCTTCAGACAAAAAACGAAGAGTTAACTACAACTAATCGCGAAAACACCGCAAAGATTGACCTTCTGGAAAAAAACATTAGCAATTTAGTTGCCGACAGTGTTAGAATAAGCAACGAATTATATAATCTGAAAAACGATTACACTGGTTTAGAAGACAGATATAGCGAACTTGAAATGATGCAAGACGCTTTAATAAAAGGAAATGCAAAAGAGACAAAACGCATTTTATCGGAGTTGCAAAAAACTCAAACCGAACTTCAAACCAAAGAAGATATTCTTAGAGACCTCGAACGAAAGCTTAATGCTCGTCGCGAAGAGCTTAATAATTTACAATCGACATTAGAACTGAAAGAAAAGGAACTTACAGAGAAAGATCGCGTTCTGACCGAAAAAAATAAAAAGCTATCGGACTTAGAAAATATGCTTGCTAAAAAAGATTCGGCGCTGATGGCACTTAAAAACAATCTTATTAATGCTCTTACTGGTTATAACGACAAAGGTTTATCTATTACTTACAAAGACGGAAAGGTTTATGTTTCGATGGACGAAAAGCTTCTGTTTAAATCGGGTAGCTATACTGTTGGAGACAGAGGTGTGCAGGCTATTAAAGACCTTGCAAAGGTTCTTGAGCAAAATCCAGATATAAAAATTATGGTTGAAGGACACACCGACGACGTTCCTTATTTAGGAAAAGGTGTTATTAAAAACAACTGGGACTTAAGTGTTTTGCGTGCTACACAGGTAACTCTGTTATTAACCGAGAATTCTAAAATCGATCCGAAACGCATTACTGCTGCTGGTAGAAGTAAATATTTCCCTATTGAAGTTGGTAAAACTCCCGATATTAGAGCTAAAAACCGAAGAACAGAAATTATATTAACTCCAAATCTCGATCAAATATTTGATCTAATTAAATAACAAACAAAACGATGCTTAATTTATTTAGCATCGTTTTTTTATCTACTACAATCATAGTCAAAAATGGTTGACCATTAAAAGGTTCTTGCGTACTTTTAAAAACGTAACAAAAAACAATTAACATGAAAAAGACAATCTTATACTCCATAGCAATTGCAATAGTTATTATTATAGGCTATTTAGCATTACCCAAAAACTACTACTTGCGCCGTGCTTTAATATACCAAAAGGTGAATATCGAAGATTACACCATCTTCTCGAACAGAGAGATCCCATCGGATAAGTATGTCCCTTGGAAGATAGACGACAGATATAATAAAAAAGAGATTCCCGACACTTTATTAAAAAAAATTGAATCGTTTAATCCTGTTGCTTTCTTAGTAATTCAAGATTCTACAATAGTATTCGAAAAATACTGGAAAGGCTATCACAAAGACTCTCTTTCAAACTCATTTTCGATGGCAAAAAGCATTGTTTCGCTTTTAGTTGGTGCTGCCATCGACGAAGGGCTTATTGAGTCAGTTCATCAGCCCGTTGCCGAATTTATTCCCGAATATCAGAACGAAAAAAATTGCCAACTGCAACTAAGAGATGTTCTTAATATGAGTTCGGGACTTAATTGGGAAGAGAGCTACTCCGGACCATTTTCTTTAACAACCAAAGCATACTATGGCAATAATTTACATAACCTTATAGCTCCTTTAGAGGTAGTTGAAAAGCCAGGCGAAACATTTAAATATCTTAGCGGCGACACTCAACTACTTGCTTTTATTGTTCAAGCTGCTACCAATAAAAATATTAGCCAATATACTTACGAGAAGTTTTGGAAATATATGGGAGCCAAAAACAGTGCCCTATGGTGCTTAGACAATGAAAATGGAATGGAAAAAGCCTATTGCTGTTTCAATTCTACTGCTCAGGATTTTGCACGCTGGGGACAGCTAATTTTAGCCAAAGGCAACTGCAATGGCAAGCAACTAATATCAAAAGATTACCTTTCGATGGCTTTATCGCCAGCCCGATATCTTAAAACTAACGAAGGAAAAACTGTTGACTTTTATGGTTTTCAATGGTGGATGATTCCTAATTATAAAGGAATGAACATAAAATATATGCGTGGAATATTAGGGCAATATGTAATTGTTATACCCGAAAAAAATGCCGTTGTTGTTAGACTTGGACAAGACCGAAGCACTCAACGATACAAAGAGGTACACCCTCAAGATATGATTGACGATATAGAGGCCGCTTTGGCCATTTTAGAATAAAAAAAAGAGGCTCTTAAATTATTTAAGAGCCTCTTTTTTTTTATTCTATCTAGAAATAATTTCCGAATTAGTCTTTTTCCCGTTGGTAAACCAATTCACTGTTCGTTGATAAACCTTTTTACCATCTAAAAGTCTCTCAAAATAGTAGAACTCACCATCTTTTTTATAGTGATAAGCCTCTTTATATTTAAGCTTATTTGTCTCAACAAAAACAGAGTCTAATTTGCCCTCGTTATTATATACAAATTGTTTCTTCGAAAACTCTTTTACACCAAGTGGGGTGCAGTAATTAACTGTTTCCGATTCTTTATTTCCGTTTGAATTATAAGCATACTTTGCCGACAAAATAATATTATCTTCTAAAATAGATATATCGCCTTTATGCTTTGTTTGTCTAACATTGTTTTGCTTATCGTACTTATAGCTCAGCTTTAATAAATCAGCACCTAACGAATCGGCAAAAATGGTCTGCTTAATATTACCCTTCTTATCGTACTTAAAAAACTCTTTATAAACAGCCAACTTCTTTCCCGAAGCCAACTCCGAATAGGTTTTCGACTCTATTTTACCATCGGCCAAAAGATCGCATTTAACTTTAACAGCAGGTTTATTGGCAAAATATTTTATGTACGACGACATTTGCCCATCGGCATTGTAGCTATAAAAAATCGAGCGGCTAATAGCGCTATTTTTAGTGTAATAAATTGATCGTTTTAACTTTTTACAATCAAGAGTAAAGGTATGCTGTTCACCAATATTGGCACGTTTCTCGCCAAAAACAGTGTCGGTACAATAAATAAAAACATTGTTGTACGAAATGGTATCTTGTTGCTGTGCAAAACCAGAGACTGCTATTGCCGAAAATATTATTCCAAAAAGTATATTCTTCATCTTACTGTCCTTTATAGTACATATTAAACATTTGTGCGGCAGGTGCAAAACCAAGATTTTTAGCCACTAAACAATCGGGTTTACCTGCTTTAAAGCCATTTACGTTAATCAACGAAATAGCACGCTGGTAATAAGCTTCGGCATACTTCGAATTTATTTTTATTGCTTGCGAATAATCGTTTATGGCCATCTTATGATTTCCTAAAATACCGTACGAAACACCTCGGTTATAATAAGCTGTTTCGTCGTTAGGAGTAATCTCTAAAACCTTTGTAAATACTTTAATTGCCTCTTTATGCTTTTTCGAGAAAGCTAAAATATTTCCTTTTCGATATAAAATTTTAGTACTTGTAGGATTTAAAGCAATTGCCTTATCGATAAGCGAAATTGCAAGTTTCGAATTGCCTTTTTGCATACAAACCATACTCTTATTAAAATAGGCCTCGGAGTAGTTTGCATTTAGTTTAATCGACTTATCGAAACACTCCAACGACTCGTCTAACCTCTTATTTTGCGACAATGCCAGAGCTTTAAAATAGTATGCCTCGTAATCTTCGCCTTTTGTTAAAGCACTATCAATGTCGGCCAAAGCGCCATCGTAATTCTTAATTTTATACTTAAAAATACCACGTTGCTTGTAATTGTTAAATGTTGCCATTTCGCCTTTCAAAGCTAAATCGAAATCGGCAATAGCACCCGAAAAGTCGTTCATTCCAGCTTTCGAAAAGCCTCGTTGCATAATAAGTTGCTGATTGTCTATTCCGTATTTCGAAGCCATATCGTAATCAACCAACGCCTCTTCGTACTTACCTTGGGCTCCAAGAACAACCCCACGGTTAAGATAAGCATCGCCAATAGTGTCGTTTAATGAAATTACCTTGGTAAAATCGTTGTAAGCACTAGCTAAGTCACTCTGTAAAGCAAAAGCTTTTCCGCGAAGTAAATATGTAGTATAGTCGGTATCGGTTTTAATAACTATTTCTAAATCTTTTAAAGCCTCGGCACCTTTATTCAAACTTACATAAAGCTCTCCTCTAAGCTTATAATATTCTGTTTTCTGATTGATATCAATTGCCTTATTAATAAAAACAAGCGAGTTCTCAATATCACTAGAATCGCGCAACACAAGCGATTGCTCATAATAATTATTGCATCTGTAAGGTTGCAAAACAAACTTGTACCCAACAAACAAAAGAATTATTAAAACAACCAATCCTCCAATTAAGAATTTATTCTTCATATTATTATT
>JAFGOQ010000059.1 GCA_016926405.1 Bacteroidales bacterium | reverse complement strand
GAGAGAGAGGGATTCGAACCCCCGGTACGTTGCCGCACAACGGTTTTCAAGACCGCCGCATTCGACCACTCTGCCATCTCTCCAATACGTCTGCTTTGTTGTTGAAAGCGATGCAAAAGTAGCGAAAATGCTGATTCCTGCAAGGGTTTGGTGATCTTTTTTTTGATCTTTTTTTAAACTTTTTCATAAGTTGTTGATTTGCAAAAACGTTTTAAGTGAAAATGTCTTTTGTAATTATTGGAGTACTACGAATATTTATTCTAAAACCATTTTTTCTACATGGATTAACTATTTTTGAAAGAAAAAAAACGAAAATATGTTGAAGATAATTGTTGTTGCGGTACTGATTATAGGATTTGTATTTGAACTTTGGTTTGGATTGTTAAATCTAAAAAACAGAAAAAGGGCTTTGCCCAAAGTAATAAAGAGATTTTTTAAAGATAGTCAGTTGCGAAAGTCGTTTCTTTATGCTCGAACAAATTTGAGATTTGGAATAATTTCGTCTCTGTTTTCGCTTTTAATTACGTTAGTAATGATTCTAGGAGGGGGTTTCCAATTTGTTTCTGCTTGGGTTCAGTTGTTAACCGAAAGTGTATTATTGCAGTCGTATATATTCTTTGGAACACTTCTGTTTGTTTTAGATATAATAAGTTTACCGCTGTCGCTAATTGATACTTTTGTTATTGAACAACGATTTGGTTTCAATAAAACAACAGTAAAGACATTTGTTTTAGACAAGATAAAATCGTGGATAATAGGTGCTATAGTTGGAGGAGTTCTTTTAGGAGCTTTAGTTTATTTATATCAATGGCTTGGAGCATCGTTTTGGGTTTGGTTTTGGCTTGTTGCAACAGCTTTTTCGTTGTTTATGGTAATGTTTTATACAACGGTATTTGTACCATTATTTAATAAGCTTACTCCTTTAGAAGAGGGAGAGTTAAAAGATGCTATTGTATCGTTTTGTAAAGAAGCCGAATTTAAGCTCGACAATATATTTATTCTCGATGGGTCAAAACGATCGACCAAAGGGAATGCTTTTTTTAGCGGCTTAGGTAAAACAAAAAAGATTATTCTTTACGATAATTTAATCGATCAGCTAACTACCGATGAGATTGTTGCAGTATTGGCTCACGAGATAGGTCATTACAACCATAAGCATATTCAAAAGGGAATGCTCTTTTCTATTCTGCAAATAGGTTTAACGCTTTATATGTTATCGCTGTTTTTAAATGTGCCCGATCTGTCGGAGGCAATAGGAGTGAGTAGCCATTCAATTTATACAGGACTTATAGCTTTTAGCCTTTTGTTTTCGCCAATATCAAGTATAATGTCGTTTTTCACCAGTTTGATCTCTAGAAAAAACGAATATCAGGCCGATGATTTTGTTAAACAATTTGGGTTGTCTGATAGTCTTATTACTGCGTTAGGAAATTTAACACAGAAAAATTATTCTAATCCAAATCCTCATCCACTGGTTGTTTTATTTACTTATTCGCATCCATCGCTTGTGCAAAGGGTAAATAACCTATTAAATAAATAAAAGAAAACGGAGTAGCTATTAATTAACTACTCCGTTTTCTTTTACATCCAATTCTTATTCGATGATTCAATTTTGTACAATATATAGTTGTACAGCTCTGATGCTATTTGTTGATCGATAAATGGAATAGAAATAGATTCGCTGGCTGTTACAACCTTTATAGAAGCCAGTTTACGACGTTTTTGAAAAACAGACTGTCGGTATTTTACAGATTGTATCTTATGTAATTCGATAAGAGTTATGGTTGTACCTGATGATCCTGACTGAATTGATATTATATCGTCGGAAATAGAAAAATTACGTTTTTTTGAGCTTAACCAAATTGCAATAGTACAAGGTATAAACCAACCGAATATACCAATAAAGGCAAGTGTATATTGCGAAATCTCTGGTAAAAATTGTATTGCTATTGCTACAGGAAAACTTAACCAAATCCAATTGCGAATAAAGTAGTATTTAGCTGTAAAATGTGTTGTAAAATGGCTATTTGAGTATGATTCGAAGATATACTCTATTACACTATTGTTTATTCTATTACTGCATCCTGGAATTTTAAGCGATTGTTTCTCTTTTACATCATTTGGCGAGGCCTGTTTCATGGTTACAGAGACAATGTCAAAAAGTTTCTTTATAGGATTAAAACTGTATTTAAGTAGTTGTATTTTATGCTTTGGTACAATATTGTTTTTCCTGTTTAATAGTCCGCATTTTAACTCGAATCCTTTTTCGGTTTTTATTAACGATAAATCGTAATAGATAATAAATGTCTTAATAATGGTTGCAACAATTGAGAGAACAATAAACAGTACTAAAAGAATAGCAATAGCAGTGTAGTTAATTGTATTAAGCTGATTCTCGAAATCGTTTATCTCTCGGGCAAAATATCTGTTTATATATTCTCTATACTGCGAGTATACACTGTAAATTGTAAGCATAACAAGCAGTCCTGTTTTTAGTATATTCTCGCTAAAGGCTATCTTAATAAGATCTGATGGCGATAGCTTAATTAAGTTATTTTTATCTGTTGTTTTCTCATCTGTTTCATCGGTGTTTTCGTTTTTATGTTCTATCAAAGCACGCTTAATTATATCGGCTTCGGCTCTTCTGAGAGCAGTTATACTTACCTCTTTAACAGACGATCCAGCGGTGTCTACTTCAAGTGATACTACATTAAGAATTTGTTGTAATAAATTCTGTTTTGTATTTACAGTCTGAATTTTATCGAGAGGTATTCTAATAGTTTTTTTATTTATATAGCCTCGTCTTAAAACAAAGTCATTGTTCTCAATCGAGAATAAAAAGTTTAGATAAAAAAGGATAGAATGTATTACAAGTAGTATTAGTATTACACAAATAGCGCTAATTATAAGTAGTTTATTGTTAGCGTAAAAGTCCTCCTTTATTAACGCATAAATGAGTAGAGGTAGAATATTCCATCCAATTTTTCGTATGCTGTTTGCTAGTAAAACAATTAAACCAAGAAGATTCTGTCGTCGGGGAGTGGATAAATCGGCTTTATACATAATCTTTAAGTTTACCCATTATAAACTCTCTAATTTTGTTGGCTGTTTGGTCGTTAAGTCCCGAAATAGCAAGGTCGCCAGTGTTTCCTCCAGCAGTAAAAATAACAATTTTGCTTAAGTTTAGCTGTTTAGCAATTGCGCTCTGTTTAACTTCAACGTGTTGAATTCTATTAAAAGGGATAGCCGTTGTTTTCTTCCAAATAACACCTTTTTTAAATAAGATATCGTTACTGCGTAAAAGGTAGCTTTTGTATTGAATAGATATTCTGCTCCAGAAAATATTGAATATTATATACGTCAGTAATACAGCTGATAAAGCATATCTTACATAAAGTGGTACTTCAGCGTTAAATATTGAGACTAGAATGATAGGAATAGTAATAATTGTCGCTGAAATAATGCTATTGATAACCATTATTATTCTATAACGTTTCTCAATAGGGGTAAATTTTTCTAAATCAATAGAGGGTAAAGAATTAATGTCGATAGACTCGTTTTTGAAAAGCATATTTTAGTTTTAAATAGATTGAACAACTGTTTCTGATAACAACTTTTACTAGCAATAATTGTTATGCTAAATTATAAATAAAATGTTACTTATTTCTATTATAAAACTATATACAATGAAGAAAATCAATTCTGTATTACTAGTTCTGTTTTTTGCTTTTATTATGCCTGCTAATGGTCAAAATCTGCTTAAAAGAGTGCCTAAACAATATTCGTTTGAAACAGGTGTGGTATTCACAACAAAAAATACTTTTGGGGGTGAAAATGTAATTGGAAGTCATCTGTTATTTGATTATGCATGGAAACTATCGGGGTTACACACCGACAGAGGGACCTATTTAAGTGTTCCGTTAGGTTATCAGCATTATAGTGCAGTAAATGATTTAAATAAGAGTTACGGTGTGCTTATTTATGGATGGACTGTTAGACATGAGTTACCCTTGGGTGGTAGGTTTAGACCTTTTGTTGGTTACGGGTTGCTTTTTAATCAGCTTAGAATTGGCGATGTTGACGGCTCTGTTTTTGGGCACGAAACTCGTTTCGATGCTGGTTGTAACTACAAATTAAAGGGTGAATTTAAGCTGTATTTGGCCGCCTCGTACTCTATTGCAAGGTTTCCTTCGCTTGGTACAAAAAGTAGCGACAGATTTAATAGAATAGCTTTAAAGATTGGTGTTAGATTTAAATAGAACAAAAAAAGCTATCGAATACCAATTCGATAGCTTTTTCTCTTTTTATATAATAGGATTAACCTTTCTTGATAGACTTTCCTTGATTTTTCATACCTCGTGTTTTAGGCTTTTTATATTTCTTAGCCAACTCTCTGCGGTAAGATCCACCTAGATTAACCTTCTTATTTTTTTCTTTCTTTTCGTGATATGCATTTGACTCTTTTGGTTGTTTCTTCGATAAATCGCGTAGATAGTCCTTTTGAACAACCTTAGGCAATTCATGATCGGCAAAAACATCCGAAATCTCAATATCATCTGGCATTGACATCATAGGTATTGGCTGCTGCATCATTTTCTCAATATTACCTTGGAATTCCTCTTCGGCCTGATTGATAAAGGTAATAGCAACACCCTCTTTTTCGGCACGTCCGGTACGACCAATACGGTGAATGTACGATGTGGCAATAACAGGAGTGTCGAAGTTTATTACATGTGTTACATCGGTAATGTCTAATCCACGAGAGATAATATCAGTAGCAATAAGAACACGTGTAAGACCATCTTGAAACTTATCGATAGTGGCAAAACGAAGATTCTGCGACTTATTTGAGTGTATAACACCAAATTGGTCGGGGAATTTTTTCGACATCTGCTCAAAAACTTTGTCTGCAAGTTTCTTACTTTCAACAAACACCAATACTTTATCCATAGTGTCGTCGGTAAGCAAAAGTTTCTCTAACAGATTAATTTTGGTGTTAAAGTTAGGTACATGGTAAGCCTGCTGAGCAATCTTATCAAGAGGTGTTCCTGTAGGAACTATCTCGATTTTATTAGGTAGATTAAAGAAAATGTCAATAATCTCGTCAATCTCTCTATCCATAGTAGCCGAGAACATAAGGTTCTGACGTTTTTCTGGTAGAAGATCCATAACACGAATTAGCTGTGGGCGGAAACCTAGATTAAGCATCTCGTCAACCTCGTCGATAACAAACTTTTTTACATCTCGAAGGCGTAACTCGCCGCTTAATGCTAAATCCAAAAGTCGACCTGGTGTAGCAACAAGAATATCTTGTCCCTCGATAACACGCTCTTTCTGAGTGTTTATATTTGTTCCTCCATAAACGCCATTTACTCTTACTGACATATATTCGGTAAGTTTCTCAACCTCTTCAACAACCTGAACAACAAGTTCGCGGGTAGGAACCACTATTAAAACTCGTGGATTACGTTGATCTGAAAATGTTAATTGTCGTAATATTGGAAGCAAATAAGCAAATGTTTTACCTGTACCTGTTTGTGCTATACCCACAAGATCTTTACCCGACATTATTGCAGGAAAAGCCTCTTGCTGAATAGGAGTAGCCTCGGTAAAACCTAATTCGTTAAGTGCATTTAGTAGCTGTTTGCTTATATTTAATTCTTGAAAAGTCACTTGCCTAATTTTTTATTGTTCGCCGCAAAGGTAGTTATATAATTGATAATTATGAATGATTAATTGATTGTGGCGATATAGTTTGATATTCGACATCTTTTGCATGTTAAACAAACTCTGTTTTAGTTAAGTAAGGCAGTAATCTAGTTTAGTTATTAATCGTTTAAAACCGTCAAGGCGGAAAGACGCTATGTTATTTTCAAAAAAAACACACATTTATTAATCTTTGCTAGTCTGCAATTTTGTAAGATAACTTTTACTATGGTAGAATTTATTTAACCAAACCATCTTAACTTAAAGCTTTCATAAATGTGGCTTAAATTTGAACTAATCACCAACTTAACTGATCAGTTAATTGTTTCAATTCATAATGTTAAACAAACACTGTTTTAATCGAGTAAAGCAATAATCTAGTCTAATTATTAATCGTTTAAAACCGCTAAGGCGGAAATACGCTAAGTAAATTTTCAAAAAAACACATTTATTAATGTTTACTAGTCTGCAATTTTGTAAGATAACTTTTACAATGGTAGAATTTATTTAACCAAACTATCTTAATTTAAAGCTTTCATAAACATGGCTTAAATTTGAACTAATCACCAACTTAACTGATCAGTTAATTGTATCAAGTCTTAATGTTAAACAAACACTGTTTTAATCGAGTAAAGCAATAATTTCGTTTAGTTCTTTTAATTCCTCTTTTGATTTTTTTATAAGGAAAATTGAAAAAACAGGTACAGAAACTAATATAAAAACTAATACTCCAATAAAGTATAGTGTTTGCATATAGCCATAAAAAGCGGGTATCATTATCGAAAATCCTGCAAAATAAAGTGCTAATGTAGAAAAAGTAACTGTTGTTGTAAGTGTTTTTCGTGCTCTGTAATACCTCAATATTTGACATTTGTACTGCTGTGTAGGCAGCGCTATATTTAATCGTTGTTTCCAAATCATACTAATAATCTCTAAACTGCTTCTAAGTGTTACAGAAAGGAACATAGCTAAAAGGCCAGGTCCGAAAGGCCATTTTAAGCTTGGTAAATAGCAGATTATAATTCCTAAAATAGCCGCAGTTATAGATAGAATGATTATTCCCCAGCCAAGTCGACGACCCGATGATTGCATTCTTTTTTTTGCCTCAGCTTTTATATAATCAACATTTTTGTTCTGTTTTTGTGGTTCTTGATTACTCCACAACGACTGTATATTATTAAAATTGTTCATGATTTATATGTTTAAATTATTTCTTACTTGATGAATGTACATATTAGCAAATATCTGTTTGTAAAAGATACTTATTATAAGTGCTCCATCTCGTCTTTTAGTTTGCTGCGCAGACGATGAATTTTAACGCGAGCATTTATTTTTGTTATACCTAAAACCTCGGCAATGTTTTCTGTATTTACACCTTCAAGGAGTAGTAGAGCCATATTCTTCTCATCGGCTTTGAGTTTCTCAATAATTCTATAAAGTTGTTTCAGACTCTCGCTGGCCTCTTGATCTTGTTCGGGCTGATATGGTGTATCTTCAATCTCATTGGACGAGTACTTTTTGTTATTTCTAATACTCATCATGCAAGTGTTAAAACTAACTCTGTAAATCCACGATGATAATGCTTTTTGATCTTTTATACTGTTTTGCTTCTCCCAAAGCTTAATAAATACCTCTTGTGCTAGATCGTCGGCTAGTGGTTGGTTTCCCGACATGTATCCTAAACATAATCGGTAAACTTTGGGGTGGTATTCGTTGTATATATTGTTAAATTCTTCTTCTGTAATCATCTCTCTATTTTATAATTTTTTTTAGGGTGTTGTTGAACCATTCAGGTTGGTCAAACATAATGAAATGAAGAGAATTCTCAGCAAAATAAAGGGTTTTGTTAGATATGTTTTTATACTGTTGG
This sequence comes from Bacteroidales bacterium, assembly GCA_016926405.1. Taxonomy (GTDB): domain Bacteria; phylum Bacteroidota; class Bacteroidia; order Bacteroidales; family UBA6680; genus UBA6680. The sequence goes on along the minus strand of JAFGOQ010000059.1, from coordinate 1,088 downwards.
TTTATGTTTTCTTCGACACCAGGCATGTTTGGATTTTTTGCTGTGATTATAGATACTGGCACTTTTATATTGGCAATATCTGTCCTAAGATCAGTCTTAAGCAAATCAGTGTAACCATAAACCCATGTTTTTCGGTCAACTTTAGAAAACCACTCTTTTAGCATCGGTTGTTTTTCGGTGTTTGAAGTCATATAAGTTGCCATATTATTTGTCATAGCTACAAACTGCTCGTCAGGCATTTGTAACATCTGTTGGTTTTGTGGAGAGTTGTATGTAATGGTACTTATATCTACACCACGCATTGTAATAGCCGAAAAGCAAGGCAGAGCATCGACAATTACCATTTGCGAGAATAGTTGCTGCGGTAACGATCCAATTTTAAGCAGTAGCATTCCTCCAATACTGTGGCCTATAGCTATTGGGTGATCTTTTAGTTTGCTAATATATTGTATTAGTTCGGTCTCTATTGTTTGCAGCCACGGTGTTTCAATTGCTGGCAGACCGTTGAAACCAGGATACGATACCATATGACACTCGTAATTCTCTTTTAACGAATCAACAGTTGTGTTCCACATTTGCCCTGGGCAACCGAAGCCTGGAAGTAGAATAATGGGTTTACCTTGTCCTACAACATCAATTTTAAGGTGCGACTCTTGCGCATTTAAAGCGAATGCACATACTAGAAAAATAAATAATCCAATTTTAATTACTCTTTCTGCGAACTTAATTTTAGTATTCATCTTTTTGTTTTTTAGTTTTGATTTTGACCTTCAAGTGTGCACCTTTGAATTTTGTCGCTATCGATTATTAATCCTTTTTTCGTCTTTAAGATTCGCAACTATTAAAAGTGTTACAAAAAAATATGTTTTTTTTTGAGAAAGTTGTTTTTGTTTAATACCTATTCATAGTATTGTGCTGATTTGCACGAGTATTCAATATGCTCCTTTGTTTGATTAAGTAAGTTTTTTCTTTGTTTATTCTTTAAGGCTATGTTCTCTAAAAAGGTAGAACCTTTTTTATTTTTACTCGTATCATGGGTAAAACTCATGATTTATGAAACAAACAGTCTTTACAAATTATCTAAAACG
>JAFGOQ010000058.1 GCA_016926405.1 Bacteroidales bacterium | reverse complement strand
TGGTCAATTTTGTCGAACAAAAAGTAGTCTGTACTGGTAAATGGTCAATTTTGTCGAACAAAAAGTAGTCTGTACTGGTAAATGGTCGATTTTGTCGGACGAAAAGTAGTCTGTACTGGTAAATGGTCAATTTTGTCGAACGAAAAGTAGTCTGTACTGGTAAATGGTCGATTTTGTCGAACAAAAAGTAGTCTGTACTGGTAAATGGTCGATTTTGTCGGACGAAAAGTAGTCTGTACTGGTAAATGGTCGATTTTGTCGAACAAAAAGTGGTCTGTACTGGTAAATGGTAAAGCTAGAGTGTTTTTCTTCGTATAAAAAATGCTTTAGTGGTTTGTTTTTTTTAAGCTTCTTATTATCTTAGTGTCACTCTATTAATATCTATGAATTAATAAACCTAAAATGTTTTTTTATGATAAATAATTTAAACAACAGTCAGCTACGTACTGACGAGGAAATAGGTTATTATGCTAGAGTAGCCCAGATAGTTAAGGGCTATAATACCGAAGAGCTTCAGATAAAACAATTTTCGGATTCGTTTATATCGGTGGTAGAAAAAGCCGAGAAGGCAATTCACCAGAAGCATGGTAGCGAGCATACACTTAGTTCTCAGGAGTTAGAAAAACTTAGAGACAATGGTTATGTTGCATTTCGCGATTCGGTAAAGGCAAATACCTATAGTATTAGACCCGAAAGAGCTGAAAGTGCTCGAGCACTAGAGATTGTTATACGCAGTCATGGTTGGAGTATGCACTTAAAAGGTAATAAAGTGCAAACAGCTATTAGCGATAGCTTAATAGCAGACCTTAAAAGTGTAGCAAATCAGAATTGTATTACCACTCTTAATTTAACCGACCTTTTTACAGATATGGTTAGTAGTCATACCGATTTTGTAAATATGGAGTCTATTAGATTAAACGATGAGGCTAGTAAAGAGGTTTTTGATAGAGTTGAGATTTACAAGGAGATGCGCCAATGTGGTCAAAACCTTTTTAATTCTATCGATCTTTTCTATAAAATAAATGGTAGTAGTATTTTACTTGATATTGCAGCAAAAATTAATGCAATAACAAAAGAGTATAACGCTGTTGCTCGTGCGCGAAAAACAAAGGCACAAAATGCTATTGTTAATCCCGAGCAAAAAAATTAGCTATAAGTAGAAGTGGATATTTTTAGAGATAGCCTCTTTTCTAGTAATAGGAAAGAGGCTTTTTTTTGAATTGTTGTAAGGCTGATTTTTATCATGTCTTTCGTTCTTTGCTTTACATATTTTTGCACCCCTAAATCATAAAAAAAATATTGTAGATGAACAGAAGAAGGGATTGTATTGTGATAGGGATGGCGCTATTTGCAATGTTTTTTGGTGCAGGGAATCTTATATTTCCACCTCAGTTAGGTCTTTTTAGTGGTAATTCGTGGTTAGAGGCTATTCTTGGTTTCTTTACTACCGATGTGGTATTATCGGTATTTGCTATTATTGCCATTGCTAAGGCTGGTGGTACCTTCTCGCACTTTGGCGACAAGGTGGGAAAGGGGTTTTCTCTTGCTTTGGGTATATTTTTAATGTTAACAGTGGGGCCATTGTTAGCCATTCCTCGTACTGGTGCAGTGAGTTACGAAATGGGTTTTGCTCCTATATTCGGAGGCAATAATCAGTTAATATTCACCTTTGTATATTTTGCATTAGCTTTTTTCTTTGTCTACAACCCAAAGGGTGTTTTAGATAAAATTGGCAAGTGGTTAACGCCAACACTTCTAATTTCGTTAGCAACAATAATTATTGTAAATATAATTTCGCCAATAGGTACACCTGTCGATGCTATAACTGATAATGTATACACTTACGCTTTCTTGCAAGGCTTTCAAACTGTCGACGGAATTGCTGCTGTTATGTTTTCGTCAATTATTCTTTTAGCTCTTAAAGAGAAAGGATATACGGGTACTAAAACGCAGATTTCTATGACTATTCAGTCGAGCATTGTAGCTTTTTCTATTATAGGTTTTGTTTATGGTGGTTTAATTTATTTAGGTGCAACAGGAAGTGGCATTGTAAGCACCCAACTAAGCCGTACCGACTGTTTTGTGGCTTTGGTTAAGAATGTGTTTGGTAATGCTGGTATTTGGGTTGTTGCTGTAACTGTTCTTTTTGCTTGCTTTACTACTACTGCTGGGCTTATAGCAACAGTGTCGGAATATTTTATGACTATTAGTAATAATAAACTTACATACCGATTTAATGTTGTTGTAATTACAATAATAAGCTTTGTGCTGGCAAATTTAGGTGTTACCAATATTGTTAAGTTTGCAGGACCTATGCTTAATATATCGTATCCTGTTCTTATTGTTTTGGTTATTCTTAACCTTATCGATAATGGCACCATGTCGAAAAATATATACCGAGGAACAATATTCTCGACCTTAATATTTACAACATTTTTCTATTTAGGCAATTCGGTAGAGCCAATAAAAGCATTCTTCTATTCGTTTCCGTTTGTGAAATACGAAATGGGTTGGGTACTGCCTGCTATTGCTGGAGCTATTTCGTACCCCCTAATTATTAAGATTTACAAATTGAGATTAAACACTAAGAGGGTGAAATAAGATACTACCATTTACATTAGTGTGATTGGGTTATGAGTATTGTAATCAACCGATATAGCACTGTAATAAAATAAACCCGACAGGTTTTAAAATACCTGTCGGGTTTGTTTTATTGGAGTGTATCTATAATATCACTCGACTGATTTATTTTGGGGTAAGAGTTGAGTGCAGTTATTTTTTTATCTGTATATGTAGGTTTTTATGTTTATGACGTAAAACAGATGGCTATTAATAGTAGCCATTTGCGTGGCTCTTTACTGTCAAGTTACAAGAAAGTTGAAGCGGGCTAAAACCATTGATATTACTACTATTTAGTTTATTATATTTATACATTGTTTGTGGTAGTTTTTATTCCTTAAGGAGATTGTTGTCTTTAAGTAAAAGTCTTACATGTGAATGCAAAATCATTAATCCAACAAGAAAAAAACTAAAATGAAAACTCATAATAAAATAATCTATTAGATTTGGATAACGATTTTTAGTCAGTAATATATAATCATCCGAAATTTTGTAAAACATGTAAGTCGCTAAAATAATTCCTACTACGCCTATTAAAATATTTAAAGTCAATCCAATTATGGTTTCTGTAGAGTCAAAGCACGGCAAAGAAATAAGCATTCTCAATGCGTAAATTGAAAAAAACACAATAAATAGAATCTTGTTTTTTCTCATATTACTTGAAAGTCCATTCTTTATATTGATTAAATCAAGGCTAAAACATATGGTATTAATCCAGAATAAATAAAATCCTATAAACCCGCCAAAAAATAATAAGGCATTAAAATTCGCACCTTCTGGTCCAATTACATTTGCTAGCAACCAAACTATCAAAAATAAAATCGGAATTAATCCAATTGTCATGAATAAAAATGCTATGGGTTTTAAATTAATTAGCTTAATCATACTATATTATTTTAGTTTCTGTTATTTTGGATTATTTAGAAATCATTACTTTGCTCTTTATAAATCCTTTGTTTATTTAGTCTTGTCTTTAGTTGTAAGTTCTTGCCAAATTGCCACCAACGTGTGTGCAAAATCATTGTTTTTTTTGCTTTAGCAATTAAAAATATCATTCAATGGATTGTTACTGGTACTTAAATTTTTATTGGATATATGCTTTGCATAGCTGTTGTATATAGTGCACTAAAAATAAATAATAAAATAAATATTCGGCTCCTTTTGTAAGGTTTGTTTTAAGCAAATGCAATATGCTTTATGAAGCAATAATTGTTAGGAAGGAATTGTAACTCTATAAGCTAACGACTAATCTCTTAAGGAAAAGAGTAGATAAGAAAGAGGGTGTCCAGAAACAATTAATAAAAATTAAAATGTCACGTTGAGCGGAGTCGAAACGTTGTTTTTTCAATGAAACAATCTTTCAGCTACGCATGACAATTTAATCTAGTTTCTGGATACCCTCTATTAGTCTTTTTATTTAGAAGGAGGTGTGCCTTCGCAGTTAGAAAGAATAGCATCAATTTGTACCAATGCATTCATTGCTATATCCGAAACACCAATTACTGTTCTTGCAGGAAGATCGCTATTGAAGAATGTTTTGTAAACTTCGTTTACGGCATCAATATCTGCAATATTTTTAAGTTGGATATTTATTTTAACAGCATCGTCCATAACGTGGTTTATGCTCTCTACAATTGCTTTAATGTTTTTTAGACATTGTTCGGCCTGCTCTTTAACGCCACCAGCAACAATTTCATCAGTTTTTGGGTCAACAGGTAACTGACCTGAAATATTGTTGTAATGCGAAAAAGCTACAGTTTGTGTCGATAGAGCACTAATAGGTGCATTATCAGTGTTGTTTGGTCTGATAACTAAACCATGTCTATCTTCAACAGCTTGAGGAGGAGTACCATCGCCGTGCGATACAGTAGCATCAATTTGCACTAATGCATGCATAGGTAATCCAGACGCTACCACTACCGAGCGTGCTGGAACATATCCTAATGTTCTGGCAATAGAAGAGTCTGGGAAGAATGTTGTGTATGCTTCGTTAACAGCATCAACATCCGAAAGATTTGTAACGTGGATGTTAACTTTAACAATATCGTCGAAAGGAACGTCGATACCTTCCATAATTCCCTTAATGTTCTTAAGACATTGTGCAGCCTGCTCTTTTGCACCACCAACTACAATATTTCCTGTTTTAGGATCGATAGGTAATTGTGCCGAAATGTGATTGTAGTGCGAGAAAGCTACAGATTGTGTAGATATAGCACTTTTTGGTGCGTTATCTGTGTTTTTAACAAGTTTCACTAAGTCGCAAGGCGCCTGTGGGTATGTACCCTCGCCGTTTGATATAAGTGCTTCAATTTGTACCAATGCACCTTCCATAGGTAAAGCCTCAACAGCGAGTGTTGTACGTGTAGGAAGATAGTTTTGGAAGAATGTTGCATAAACCTCGTTTACAGCATCAAAGTCCATTATGTTCTTTAGGAATACCGTAATTTTAACAACATCCGACATTGTATGATCGATACTCTCTACAATTGCTTTAATGTTTTTTAGACATTGCTCTGCCTGCTCTTTTACGCCACCATCGACAATTTTACCCGATTTTGGATCGATTGGCAACTGAGCCGAGAAGTTGTTGTAGTGAGAAAAAGCTACCGTCTGCGTCGATAGAGCACTAATTGGCGCTTTATCGGTGTTTCTCGAATTCTTAATGATATTACTACTCATGATAATTACTTCTTTTAATATTAATAATTGTGTTTTTTAAGTTCGACAAACATAGCAATTAAATTAAGATTGTTGCTAAAAAACAATTACACTAAACGTTTTACTATTTATAACGTACAGAATAGACTAGTGTAACCTCTTTTGTGATGTTAGGTAAGGGTTTTGTATTAAGGTGAAATGCTGTCTATTGAGTTCAGACTTCAAAAAAAACTAAATAACTTTCATACTAATTACTAACGACAATAAGTATGAAGTAAGATGTGAAGTGTGAAAACGGTCAACGTTATTTAGGCATTCACAACTAGAGACTACTAACTAACGACTAGAAACTAACAACATCTCTTACGTTTATCGAAATGCTACTTGTATATTTGATTTCCGACGTAGTGTTAGTATCTTGTAGTTGTGTGTTAAATATTTGTGAATTAATAAACCTAAACAAACCGTGTTATGATGAATAGAATAAACGATAATCAGCTACGTACTGATCAAGAGATGGATTATTATTCTAGAATTGTCCAGTTAATAGAGGTTTGTAATACCGAAGCTCTTCAGATTAAACAATTTTCCGATTCTTTTATATCGGTTTTTCATACAGCCCTTAATGCAAGTCAAGAAAATAGTGGTAACGAGTTTACCGAGAGTTTTAATGAGCTAGAAAAGTTAAGAGATAATAGTTTTATTGCATTTCGCGATTCGGTAAAAGCAAATACATATAGTGTTAATCCTAATATAGCCGACAAAGCTCGTGCTTTAGAATTGGTAATTATTAAACATGGCTGGAGCATGCATTTAAAAGGTAATAAATTGCAAACAGCTGTTATGAATAACTTAATAGCCGAACTCGACAGCGCAGATAATAAGAATTGTATAGAAGCTCTAAACTTGTACGATTTGTATAAAGATATGTGTTACATTAACACCGATTTTATAACTATAGATGCTACGCGTATAACTATAGAACCCGATAATGAGAATTCCGATAGGCTAGAAATTTATAAGGAGGTGCGTCAATGTTGCCATATATTGTTTAGCTCAATTGATCTTTTTTATAAGTTTAATGGAAACCGAGGTCTGCTTGATATTGCTTCAAGAATTAATGCAGTAACAAATGAATATAATTTAATTGCACTTTCGCAGGAAGGGAAGTCTAAAAGCACCGCTATCACCTTAGGACAAAGAAACTAGTTTAATGAATTAATTAGGGTGTTAGTTATTAGAAGAAAATATCTAACACCTAACACCCAATATCTAATATTACGAAAGTCTATTCTTGTAATCTAAATAGTTAAATTTTCTAACAACATCAATCTCGCCATTTGTGCGATTAATTGCTATTGCAGGATGGTCGATACCATTAAACATTGTTGTTTTAACCATTGTGTAGTGAATCATATCGTTAAAAACAATTTTGTCGCCAATTTGTAAAGGCTTGTCAAACCACCAATTACCCATGTAATCGCCCGCTAAACAGCTGTTACCGCCAATACGGTACGATGGTTTTCCTTCAACAGGTTCCGACGAGGCTCCTAAAATAACAGGTTTGTATGGCATCTCAAGACAGTCGGGCATATGAGCAGTAAACGACGAATCGATGATTGCTGTGTTTATTCCGCCGTTCTCAATAACGTCAACAACAGTAGTAATAAGGAAACCTGTGTCCCAAGCAAAAGCACTTCCTGGCTCAAGAATAACATCAACATTCCATTTTGCTTTAAAAGCCTTTAAGGTTTCAATAAGCAACTCAATATTGTATCCTTTGCGGGTTATTAGATGACCCCCACCCATATTTACCCATTTTACCTTAGGCAGAAGGTGCGCAAAGTTTTTCTCAACGGCGGCAAGAGTTTTTACTAGGTCGCTAGAGTCCGATTCGCACAGAGCATGAAAATGTAATCCATCGACACCATCGGGTAGGGTATTGCCAAGCTGTTTGGCTGTAAGTCCTAGTCGCGAACCTACGGCGCAAGGATTATACAGGTCGGTTTCTACCTCCGAGAATTCTGGATTAATACGTAATCCAACTTCAATATTATCTTCTGGTTTTATTTGCGGAAGATATGTGCTAAGCTGCGCTAACGAGTTAAATGTAATATGGCAAGCCATTGGTTTAATGGTGTCGAAATCGGCCTGAGTATATGCTGGAGCATAAACATGGGCGCGAGTCTTCATCTCCTCAAAAGCAAGCTGAGTCTCGTATGCTGAGCTCGATGTGGCTCCTTGAATATATTCTCTTACAATAGGAAAAGCACTCCACATTGCAAAACCTTTAAAGGCAAGAATAATATCAATTCCTGCTCGTTCTTTTACCGATTTAATAAGCTCCAGATTATTACGCAGACGTTGCTCGTCTAGTAAATAGCATGGAGAAGGAGTTTTTGTGAAATCGATCATTTAAATAATTATTTGGTTTTATACACGTAGAGACGCACAGTCGTGCGCCTCTACAAATTGTAAAATATTTTATTGTAATAAATATTACAATTCTAAATCCGCTTCATGAACCTCAACCCAAGGTAAACCAAGTATGTTAAGTTGTTCCATAAATGGATCTGGATTAAATTCTTCTACATTATAAACACCTGGTTTTTTCCATTGTCCTTGAAGGAACATCATAGCTCCAATAGTAGCAGGAACACCAGTAGTGTAGCTTACACCCTGAGTACCTGTTTCGTTAAAGGCAGCTTGGTGCGAGCAGTTGTTGTAAATATAGTATGTCTTCTCTTGTCCATCTTTGATACCCTTAATACGACATCCAATAGATGTTTCGCCAGTGTAATTGTCACCAAGAGTCTCAGGAGCTGGTAAAACAGCCTTAAGAAACTGAATAGGAACAATCTCTTTGCCTTCGTAGTTAATAGGCTCAATGCTTGCCATACCAATGTTTTGGATAACACGAAGGTGAGTAAGGTACTCTTGACCAAAAGTCATCCAGAAACGTGCACGCTTAATTGTTGGGTAGTTAATAACCAACGACTCAAGCTCCTCGTGATAAATAAGGTACGACTCTTTAGGACCAATTTCTGGGTAGTTAAGAGGCTTGTGAATTTCGTGTGGCTCTGTTTCAACCCATTGTCCATTCTCCCAATATTTACCTTTTTGGGTAATCTCGCGGATATTAATTTCTGGGTTAAAGTTGGTAGCAAAAGCTTTACCGTGGTCACCACCGTTACAGTCAACTATATCTAGATAATGAATCTCGTCGAAAACATGTTTAGCTGCGTGAGCAGTGAAAATGCTAGTAACACCTGGGTCGAAACCACAACCAAGGATAGCTGTAATACCGGCTTTTTCAAACTTCTCGCGGTATGCCCATTGCCATTTATACTCGTACTTAGCTTCGTCAAGTGGCTCGTAGTTAGCTGTGTCTAGGTAACTAACTTTAGTCTCAAGACAAGCATCCATAATAGTTAAATCCTGATATGGAAGAGCAACGTTAACAACTAGTTCGGGCTTGAAGCTGTTAATAAGATTAACAAGTTCAGGCACATTGTCAGCATCAACCTGAGCTGTTTGGATTCGGTTTCCACCAATTCTCTCAGCAATAGCATCGCACTTACTCTTTGTGCGACTAGCTAGCATAATGTCGGTAAAAACCTCAGGAAGAGACGCCATTTTGGTTGCAACAACTGTTCCAACTCCTCCTGCACCGATAATCAATACTCTACTCATTATTAAAGCGTTTTAAATTTGCGCAAATATAGTTTTTTTTTAGAATATATGCTCGGTGTTAAAATTATATTAGCGATTTAGTAAAATACTGGTTTATTAACTTAATAACATAAAGTTGTAATGGGTGATACTAAAGAATTTTGATTTAGAGATTAGAGTAGTGTTTAGTTTATATAGGGAGAAAGTGCATCAGTAACTTTTATTTTCTTTTTACCCTTAATATCTCTTCTTTTGGTGTTGTTTTATGGATTGATAACCAGTTGTGTATATCTGTTTCTCTTGAAAATGTTAATTCATTGTTAATAACAAAGTCAGTTATTTTTTAGCTTATTTATTAAGTGTAGATATATTTACTCTAACAAAAATTGAACAAGGGAATACCGTTTGAATCGGTAGCTGTCCCCGCAGCCGTAAGTTGCATAAATAGTTTTGGTTAATAAAAGTCACTGTCGATATCTTATTCGATGGGAAGGCAAATCAAAGCGTAACAAGCCGGAAGACCTGTCAACTTTTGAATTACTCGTAGCTTTCGGGAGAAGAGCAGAGAAAAGGTATCTTATCTTTCTTATTTTTCATCCACCGCTACCATTGATTATTTAATTTTTTAAAAACAATTATCATGAAAATTAATGGTGCTATTAAAACTGTACAAAAACGTGATGGGCGTGTAGTCCCTTTTGAATCGGACAAAATTACTTTTGCAGTATTTAAAGCCCTCAGAGCCACAGGTAATCCTAACCGCGAGCTTGCAGAGGCTATTATGCAGAGTGTAATATCGAAACTAAAAACTAACACTCCTAGTGTTGAAGAGATTCAAGATTTAGTTGAGCTGGAGCTTTTCGAGCAAAAACATTTTGATGTTGCTAAGGCATACATTATTTATCGTAAGCAGCACGATGGAATTAGAAATGTTAAGGAGCTGTTTTCGAATATCGATATTGTTGACGATTACATAAACAATAACGATTGGCGTATTAAAGAGAGCGCTAACTCAACCTATTCATTGCAGGGTATGAATCAGCACATATCTACAATTATAAGTGCTCAGTATTGGCTTAATAAGATTTACCCTTCGGAGATAGGAAATGCTCACAAGCAGGGTAAATTGCATATCCACGACCTAGGGTTTATTAGTGTGTATTGCGTAGGATGGGATTTGCAAGAGCTTATAATGACCGGTTTTAAAGGAGTGCCAGGTAAGATAGAGAGTAAACCAGCAAAGCATTTTAGAACTCTGTTGGGGCAAATTGTAAACTTCTTTTATACTATGCAGGGTGAGGCAGCAGGTGCTCAGGCTTTCTCTAATTTCGATACTTATCTAGCTCCATTTATCCGACACGATAATCTTTCTTATGTTGAGGTTAAGCAAGCTCTTCAGGAGTTTATGTTTAATATGAATATTCCTACACGAGTAGGTTTCCAAACTCCGTTTACAAATATCACTCTCGATTTAGTTGTGCCTAATAATATGAAAGATCTTTCGGTTATTATTGGTGGCGAGATTACTGAACATACCTATGGTGATTTTCAACCCGAAATGGATTTGTTTAATCGTGCTTTTGCCGATGTAATGACCGAAGGCGATTCTAATGGACGAATATTCTCGTTTCCTATTCCTACATATAATATTACCAAAGACTTCGACTGGGACAACGAAAACCGTCAACCTATTTGGGAGATGACAGCTAAATATGGTATTCCTTACTTCTCAAACTTTGTAAATTCCGATATGTCGCCCGACGATGTTCGCTCAATGTGTTGTCGTTTACGAATTGATACTAGCGAGCTGAAATCGCGTGGGGGAGGACTGTTTGGCGCTAATCCGCTTACCGGATCGGTGGGTGTTGTAACGCTTAATTTACCTCGTTTAGCATTTGAGTCAAAAACCGAAGAAGAGCTTTATCAACGAATAGATAAGCTTATGACTCTTGCCAAAGATAGTTTGGAAATTAAGCGTAAGGTTATTGAACAGCTTACCGAAAACGGATTGTATCCATATTCGAAATTCTATTTACGAAATATACGCCAGAAAAACGGAGCCTATTGGGATAACCATTTCTCGACAATTGGATTGGTGGGGATGAATGAGCTTCTGTTGAATTTCTACGGAAAGGATATTACAACGAAAGAGGGTAATAAAGTTGCCGAAAATATTATGTCGTTTATGCGTGAAAAGCTTCAGGAGTTTCAGAGCGAGACGGGGCATATTTACAATTTAGAGGCAACACCAGCCGAGGGTACAACGTATAGATTGGCACAGCTTGATAAGGCCGAGTTTCCCGACATTATTGTAGCAAACGAAAAGCAAGTTCGTCAGGAAAATGCTGCTCCATATTATACTAATTCAAGTCAGTTGCCTGTTGGTTTTACCGAAGATATTTTCGAGGCTCTTGAGCTGCAAGATAATCTTCAGACAAAATATACTGGAGGCACAGTCTTCCATGTTTTTGTTGGCGAGAGTCAACTGCCTGCCGAGTCGGTAAAACGATTTACAAAGATGGTTTGCGAGAATTTTAAACTTCCCTATTTTTCGTTAACACCTACATTTAGTGTTTGTCCAGAGCACGGATATATTTATGGTGAGCATAAAGAGTGTCCAAAATGTAGTGCCGAAGGTAAAGTAAATAAATGCGAAGTATATTCGCGCATTGTTGGCTATTTGCGACCTGTCGATCAGTGGAACGATGGAAAGCAGAGTGAGTTTTACGATCGTAAATTATTCGATAAAGCAATTGTTAATCAACCCGAAGAGGTTCTGGAGTTAGCCGATTGATTTGTAGTTAAGAGATTTTATTATCAACCCGAATGAGTTCTGATGATAATACAACATTTTAATAAACTCTGCTAAGGCTATAATGCGCAAAGGGGAATTAAAAGTTAACCTTTGCGCCTTAGTGTGCTAGTATCGGTATTAAAAGTTGAAAATTATTATTATGAATTTTAATTAAAACACAAATATTTAACCTAATTATATTCACATGAAAATAGCAGGCTTTACTAAGCAAAGTTTAATCGATTTTCCCGGAAACATTAGCTCTATTGTTTTTACCCAGGGGTGTAATTTTAGATGTGGGTTTTGTCATAATCCAAATCTTGTTTTACCCGAAAAGTTTGAAACAGTATATAGCTTACCTACAATTTTCGACTATCTGAACAAGTATAAAAACTTGCTCGATGCCGTATGTATATCGGGTGGTGAGCCTACTATTCATAGCGATTTGCCCGATTTTATTTCTGAAATAAAAAATATGGGATTTAAAGTAAAGCTCGATACAAATGGCACTAATTCAATAATGTTAGAATATTTGCTTAGCAATAAATTAATAGACTTTGTTGCAATGGATATTAAGCAGGTTTTAGATTTTGACGCTTACAATGTTGTGGTAGGAAACTGTTTAACAAATAATATGTTCAATCAGATATTGAATTCTATTAAACTAATTGAAAGCGCAAATATTGGATATCAGTTTCGTACTACTGTTGTTAAAGGTTTTCATACACATAAGGATATTGAAGTTTTACAAAAACGATTTAAAACAAATTATAAATTACAGCAGTTTAAACCCGATGTTTATTTAGATAGCTCGCTTGAATTGGAACCCTTATTAATGGACTAATGTTTGTGTTAATGAGGGTGTAAAAAAACAATTAAAATGTTAGGTTGAGCTTAGTCTAAGCGTTGTCTTTTCAAGGAAACAATCCTTCGGCAACGCTCAGTATGACAGTCTAATTTAGTTTCAGGATACCCTCATTCCTTACTCTCACTTTTTACCTATAAAAAATTCGCTGCGTGGGTGAAATTGGTAAATAGTCTCTTTTAGCTGACTAGTATCTAGGTGTGTGTAAATTTCGGTTGTGCTAATAGATTCGTGTCCCAACATTTCTTGTATGGCTCGTAAATCGGCACCACGATTAATAAGCTCGGTGGCAAATGAGTGTCGTAAGGTGTGAGGACTTATGTTTTTATTTATTCCGGCCAGTTTTGCAAGATCTTTAATAATTGTAAAAATCATTACACGAGTAAGTTTTTTACCCCGTCGGTTAAGAAATAGAATATCTCTGTCGTGGTCGTTAATGTTCGACATCTGTTTTCTGTCTAATAGCCAGTTGTTAATATCGGTAATGGCTTTAGGGCTTATTGGAACAAGGCGCTGTTTGTCGCCTTTTCCGGTAACAATAATATATTCGTCGCTAAATTTTATGTTCGATATTTTTAGCTCAACAAGCTCGGTAACTCGCAGGCCGCAACTAAAAAGAGTCTCTATAATAGCACGGTTTCTGTGACCTTCGTTTTTGCTTAAATCGATAGCTGCAATAAGCTTGTCAACTTCTTCCATAGATAAAACATCGGGCAGGTGACGACCCAGTTTTGGCGATTCAATAAGGTTTGCCGGATTTGTTGGGATATCGTCAACTAACAGTAAAAATTTAAAGAAGGCTTTTACCCCCGATAGAATACGAGCCTGAGTACGAGGCTCTATGCCTAATTCATTAAGCTCAACAAGAAAATTAATAATATCGTCGGTAGATAGGTCTTCGGGATTTCGGGCAGGAGTTAACGAATCGGAATATTCGCGTAGCTTTCTAACATCTAAAAGATAGGCTTCTATGGTGTGTTTCGATAAAGCTCTTTCGAGCTGAATATATGTGCTGAACTCTTCAATTTTATAATCCCAGTTGCTCAAAATTACCCAATATTTAATGGTTTGTTAACATTGGTTGAAAATAGTATTTATATTTTTGTTAAGGAAATTAACTTAGTTGAGATATAAGATTTATGAAGTAAATATTGAAATTATCATAAACAAGAATAAATCACTAATTTGTTTAAGTATAAAGTAGAATTATAAAAAAACATATATGAAGAAGAAAACTAAAATTGTAGCAACCATATCGGATAAAATTTGCACTGTAGAATTTTTGCAGACACTGTTTGATGCAGGTATGAATGTTGTTCGACTTAATACTGCTCATCAAACTCCCGATGAGGCTATTAAGGTTATTAATATTGCACGCGAAGTGTCGCCTGAGATAGCTATTTTGGTTGATACCAAAGGTCCCGAGATTAGAACGGTGCGCGATGGCGACGACCTAGTTGTTGCTAAGGGCGATAAGTTAAAAATTGCTGGTGATACCAATGCAAAAACAACCAATGAGTGTCTTTACGTGTCGTACAACGATTTTGTGAAAGATGTGCCTGTTGGTTCGTCGGTACTTATAGACGATGGCGATGTGGAGCTTAAGGTTTTTAAAAAAGACGACAGCTTTTTATATGCCGAGGTAGAGAATTCGGGTGTTATTAAACGTCGTAAGAGTGTTAATGTGCCAAATGTTTCTATTAATCTTCCATCGGTAACCGAGCGCGATAAAGAGTTTATTAAAATGGCAATTGAGAATGATGCCGATTTTATTGCTCACTCATTTGTAAGGAACAGAGACGATGTTATGGCTGTTCAGAGTATTATTGATGAATATGGTAGCGATATTAAGATTATTGCCAAAATTGAGAATCAAGAGGGTGTTGATAATTTAGACGATATTCTGAAATGTGCTTATGGTATTATGATTGCTCGTGGCGATTTAGCTATCGAGATCCCTGCTCATAAGGTTCCTGTAGTGCAGCGTATGATTGTTCAGAAGTGTGTTCAGAGCAAACGACCAGTTATTGTTGCTACGCAGATGTTACATTCAATGATAGAGAATCCGCGTCCTACACGTGCCGAGATTAGCGATATTGCCGAGGCTGTGTATATGGGTACCGACGCTATTATGCTTAGTGGCGAAACAGCTTACGGAAAGTATCCTGTAGAGGCTGTTGCTGTTATGACTCGTACAGCTCGCGAGATTGAGGATGATATGGAGACTAATCCACCAAAATCGAGAATTGTAAACATAGATAATGAGATTACTGCTACTTTGGCCGAGAGTGCTGTTAAAGCTGCATTGCATTTACCTGTAAAGGCTGTAATAATTGATACTTTATCGGGTCGCACAGGGCGTTATATCTCGGCTTTTAGAGGAAAGTATCCTGTTTATGCCATTTGTTATAAGAAGTCGATAATGCGTCAGATGGCTCTTTCGTATGGTGTTAAGGCCGAGTATATGCCAAATCACTCGTCGCGAACAATGTTTTTACGTACGGCAATGGATAAGTTTTTAGATAAAAATGAATTTAGTCCCGACGACTTAATAATTGTTGTAGGAGGTAGCTTTGGTGCTAGTAACGGAGCTAGCTTTATGGAGATTGCTCAGATAAAGAATTTGCAGAATGCAGATTAATATATATTTAAAAAAGTCGACTCAATATTGAGTCGACTTTTTTTTGATTCTAAACCTGACAGGTATAACTCACGACGACTGAAATACCTGTCAGGTTTTATGATTTTCACATCGACAAAATGTTCGCTCTGCTAAACCTGGCAGGTATAACTTACGACGACATAAATACCTGTCAGGTTTCATGATTTTTACATCGACAAAACCTTCGCTACGATAAACCTGACAGGTATAACACACGACGACTCAAATACCTGTCAGGTTTTATAATTTTTTACATCGACAAAATGTGCGCTCTGCTAAACCTGACAGGTATAACACACGACGACATAAATACCTGTCAGGTTTCATGATTTTTACGTCGACAAAACCTTCGCTACGTTGTAGCGAACAATTTTACATCAACAAAATTACGGCTACGAAATATTTCATGATTTTTACATCGACAAAAGCTTCGCTACGTTGTAGCGAACAATTTTACATCGACAAAATTGCCGCTACGAAATATTTAGTGATTTTTACATCGACAAAATGTGCGCTCTGCTAAACCTGACAGGTATAACACACGATGATACTGTTTCAATTTAAAAAAAGTATATCCCGAAAAGCCCGTGTGACGTATGGGTTGGTATTTTGTTTATAAATATGGTGGTCAGTTGTTTGTGTATTTAAATTGAATTGTTATTTTTAGTATCTAATTTTAATAACTAACATATTTATACTATGGAAAAATTAATATCAAGAGCTAACTCTAATCAAGTAAATAATGCTGCCGAGTTAGTTTGTAAAAAATGTTTGTCGGTAGGCGATATTAGCGATAGTTATTTTACAACTACTGTGTCTGCCCTTAACACAAGTAATGGAACTCTTACCACCTCGATAGGTAATAGCAGTAAGAGCGAGGTAACAAAGCGACAGTCTAATAAAGACTCGCAGCGTGATGCTTATAACACAGGTATTAAGTATTTACTCCGAGGTTACGCTTGTTTCCCCAGTTTAGAAGGAGAAAGTGCTCAGCGTTTGTTAAACGTTGTTAATAGTTTTGGGAAAATTAATATTTTGTCGTACAACGAGGAGACTGCTGAGTTAACGTCGATGTATAAAAAGTTAACTACAGAGTATGCCGACGATTTAGCCAAGTTTAGTGATGTCTCTAACAGATTAAACCTATTAAACACCACTAACGAGGAGTTTAAGGTAATACAAGGCGAAGTTTCGAAGCTTCATGTTGATATGGATAATACTGTGTCGGCAAGCAAGCAGAAAAAAGTTGTTATGGATATACTTAATAATAGCCTTTTACTTTATTTAGAATCGATGGCAAAGGTAAATCCATCAACATACGCTTCGTTAGCCGAAGATGTTAGCCGTATTATTGAAGATGCCAATATAAAAATACGTATGAGCCTAAGAAGTAAAGCAACCGACGAGGTTACTCCAGAAGTAGCAGAGCAAAACTAAAGCATATTGCCTAAATAATTAAGAGGGTATCCATTTTTGGGATACCCTCTTTTTTTTTATTCTATTAATACTTTTACCACAACCTTCTTTATAGGCGAGCTTTGGTCTTTGCTTATGCAAGGCATGTGTAGCTCTTCGGGGAAAAATATGGCAAAGTGGTTCTCTTTAAAATCGAAAAAAGATACCTCGCCAGTTAAAAAAGCAATATCTTTTTCGGCGTTATATTCAGTAACAACTTTCTGGTTGTTAAACGGAGCGTACCCCATTAGTTCGTTGCCCGATATAATGTACTGAATGTCGAGATATTTTTTGTGTATTTCGGGCATCGAAACATCTTTGCTGCGAGTGTTGTACTCGTCTATTCCCGCATAAATATTATCGCCCTCAATAATGTATTTACCTGTTTTTGCATTTACAAGGTCGGTGTTTTGTATGAATTCAATACCTTTTTTTATTCGTTCCGACAAGCTTTTGTATTTGTCGATATTTTCAATTTTGTCTGTTATCATTTTATTTAAGTGAATTAGGTTTTACAACCTAGGTAATGGAATTATGAATAATTACTTAAAAATAGTATCTCGCAATATTAGTTATTAGCTAACAACTCTCGAAACTTTATCGACACCTTTTATTCCAGCAATTTTACGAATAATAAAATCTAAGTGTTTAGTGTTTGCTACCTGTATTTGTACACGTCCAACAAATTCGGTCTGATCGGAGTCTATAAAGAAAGCCTTAAGTTTTACTTTAGAGTCTTTTGATATTATATCGGTAACATGATTCATGATACCCGCATTATTGTCGCCAATAATTTTTATTGTTGTAGCAAACGATGTGTTTGTCGATGATGTCTTCCATATAGCTTTAACAACTCGGTAAGGATAATTTTCGAGCATATTTTTAGCGTTAGGACAGTCGTAGCGATGAATTTTTATTCCTTCGCCAATAGTTACAAAGCCAAAAATATTGTCGCCCATAACTGGCGAGCAGCAGATAGATAATTTATAATCGATATTTGCCAGATTATTATCTATCTGTAAATAGTCGGTTGACGAGGCTGTTAACGACTCGTGAAGAGAAGTTGTTTTTTCTTCTTCGTTGCTTTCTGCTGCTGCCGTCTTTTCGTCGTCGGCCTTTGTAAGCAGAGTTTTAATGGTTAACAAAGGAATCTCGTCTTTAGCAATTGCCGAAAGAAAATCGAGCGAGCTTTTAAATTTATAGTGTTTAGTAAGTTCAAACAGAACATTGTCGGAAAAAGTAATCTTCCAGTTTTTTAGTCTACGGGTAAGAATCTCTTTTCCGTTCTTTGCATCTTGAACTTTCTCTTCTTTTAAATATTGTTTAATACGCGATTTGGCTTTTGATGTTTTAACAAAGTTAAGCCAGTCTATTGTTGGGTGTTGTTTTTTGTTTGTTGTAACCTGTATTACGTCGCCATTCTCTAATTCGTGTTTAATGGTAACATTTTTAGTGTTGTTTATTTTACCACCAACACAATTGTCGCCAACAACCGAGTGTATATCGTAGGCAAAATCGAGTAGTGTCGATCCTTTTGGAAATTTTTTTAGATCGCCCGTAGGGGTGAAGACAAAAATCTCTTTGTTGTATAAATTTAACTTAAAGCTGTCAATAATATCGTCCGATTGTTCTGGTGTTTCCAGCACATCGCGAATTTTTAGTAACCAATTATCGAGCGTAGCCTCTTCTTTAATTCCTTTGTATTTCCAGTGAGCAGCAAAACCTCTTTCGGCCACTTCGTCCATACGGTTTGTTCTTATCTGTACTTCAACCCATTTTCCATCGGGTCCAACAACAGTAGTGTGCAACGATTCGTATCCGTTTGTCTTAGGTACAGAAATCCAGTCGCGCAGTCGCTTTGGGTTAGGCTGATATTTGTCTGTTATTACCGAGTAAACATTCCAGCACTCTGCTTTTTCGTTTGCGGGTTCGCTATGAAGAATTATTCTGATGGCAAATAAATCGTAAACCTGCTCAAATGGCACGTTTTGGTTTTGCATCTTCTTCCATATAGAGTAAACGCTCTTTGTACGGCTTTTAATTTCGAATTTTAGGTTTGTTGAATTAAGTTTTTCCTCTATAGGAGCAATAAAATTATTGATAAAAGAGTCGCGTTCGGCCTTCGATGCCTTAAGCTTTTTAATAATAAACTTGTACTGTTCTGTCTCTGTATATTTCATCGACAAATCTTCTAACTCCGACTTTATATTGTATAAACCTAGCCTGTGAGCAAGAGGAGCATAAAGGTAAAATGTCTCAAGCGATTTACGAGTCTGTTTTTCTTGAGTTATATAATTCATGGACCGCATTAAATCTAGGCGGTCGGCAATTTTAATAAGAATAACCCTTACATCGCCCGAAATTGAAAGCAATAGATTTCGGAAATTGTCGGCCTGAACCTTATTGTCGTTGTTTCCTAACTGTGCAATTTTTTTAAGTCCTTCTAGCACATTAGCAACAGGTTCGCCAAAGAGTTCTAATACTTGTTCTTTTGAAACTTCTCCACTACGGTACGCTTCGTGAAGGAGTGATGCAATTATCGATCGTCTTCCTAATCCTATTTCAGATGCAACAATGGTAGCAACAGAAAGAGGGTGGAAGATAAAAGGATCGCCCGATTCACGTCTGCGGTCTTTGTGAGCCCTAACAGCTATTTCGAAAGCTTTGCGAACCTCTTCTTTAGCTTTGTCGTTTAGTTTTCCTTCCGATGCTATAAGAAGTTTTTTGTATCGGTTAATTATTCTACGTTTTTCGCGATCGTCGCTATATAATGAATTCATAGTTTTAGAGATTTATTATCAAAGTTGGTGATAATTTCAGGTGTTACCAATATAAATAATGTTAAATGTATTATATGTTTGGTATGTCGATGTTAAAACGTGTTCCTTGTCCTACTTGGCTTTCGGCTCTTATTTGGCCTCCATTTAATTTAATAAATTCGTGACAAAGAATTAGTCCTAGTCCTGTTCCTGCTTCGTTGTTAGTCCCTGGCGTAGATTGCGATTTTTCTATTTTAAAAAGGTTGTTTAATTGTGTGCTATTCATACCTACACCGTTGTCGGAAATTGAGACCGAGAAATAATTTTTAAAGAAAGATGTCTCAATATCTATTTTACCATTGGTAGGCGTAAACTTAATTGCATTATTAATAATATTACCAATTATAGTTTGAATTGTGTTTTTATCTATTTTTAAATTGTAATGGTTTACATTCTTTTTATTTATAGCAATGTTTTTCTCTTTAGCATTTGATATATATGGTTCTGTTGATTCGTCGATAACTTCGGTAATATCGTGGTATGAGAATTCAAGT
This sequence comes from Bacteroidales bacterium, assembly GCA_016926405.1. GTDB lineage: Bacteria > Bacteroidota > Bacteroidia > Bacteroidales > UBA6680 > UBA6680. The sequence continues at coordinate 17,102 of JAFGOQ010000058.1, read as the reverse complement.
TTTATAGCGTTTTGTTGCGAGCGAGCCCAATTTAGAAGGTTTTCCAATAATTTGTAGGTGTTTTCAGCCGATACATGGAGATCGTTAATTAATAAATCTTTAGTTTCGTCGTCAATAGGAAAGCTTTTATTATTAAGTATCTCAGAAGCTTCTCTTATTGCTCCGAAAGGGTTTCTTAAATCGTGAGCTATTATAGAAAAGAACTTTTCTTTAGTAGCGTTAGCAATTTCTAAGTACTTAATGGTTTTGTTTAGTTCTGATATGGTTGACTCTAATTCTTCTTTTTGTTCGGTAATTGTTTTGTTTTTGCTTGATAGTAAAAGATTGTGTTTTTTATTGTTTTTAATTCTAAAGAGTAATCCTATTAGTATCAAGCCAACAAGTGATGTTACGGCAGTTAAAAGATAGATAGTCTGTTTTTTACTCGATATTTGTAATTCTTGAAGTTGATTTTCCGATTCTAGTAGTTTGTTTTCTTTTGCTTTTTCTTTTAACTCCATTTTCTTATTAAGACTTTCAATAGTGGCTTTATCGTTTAGGCTGTGTATGGAGTCGCTATATTTAATATGTTCTTTGTAATAAAGAGAAGCATTTTTATAGTTGCCAATATTATTATATAGATTAGCTAGTTTTAACGATGTTGTTTTTATTCCGCTCAAATCATTAGTTCCAATAATTGTTTTATAAGCTCTGTAATAATAACTAATGGCAATATCGTTATCACCTTTACGGCTGTACAGTTTTCCAATTAAAGCATAAGTGTCGGCTACTTTTTTGTCGTTTAATTTACGTCTAATATTTAGAGCGTTTTGTAGGTTTATGATAGCTTCGTTGTAGTTTTTTTCTTCAATGTTAATAAATCCTATATTATGAAAATATGTTGCTTTAATAGCAGAATCGTTTAATGATGTATTGAAATAGGCTGTTTGGTAATATAATTTAGCGCTGTCGTATTTATTTAGCATTGTATATGCCGATCCTAAATTGGTAGCTGTAGATTGAATTTGTTTTGTGTCGGCTAAAGTTTTTGCCATTGAGAGCGATTTTTTGAATGATTCTGCTGCTTTAGGATAATCCTCTGCTCTAAAATAATTTATTCCTGCATTAATTATGGTTATGTTTTTTTGTGATTCATTGGTGTAATGATCGTAATAATCCATAATTATTTGAGTAGTTTTTGTTGCTTCTGTATGGCTTGCTGAGGCCGATAAACAAACTACTTTCTGGTTTAAGCACTCTATTAGATGAAAAGTATCTTTAGCTTCTTTATAGATAGTAATAGCTTTTTCTAAATATTCTGTCGATTCGTTGCTAAGCTTATTTCTATGATAATACATTCCTATATAGTAATTAGCTTGTGCTTCAAAGAGTTTTAAGCTCTTTTCTTTAGTTAATTCTACGCTTTTGTTGTAGTAGTAAAATACACTGTCGGAATTGTTTTCTAAGATGTGATATTTAAGTTTCTGGTTAAGTTTTTCGGCATAAGTACTATCAGACAAAAGAGTAATATTATTACTAAATTGTGCTATTGTAGTAGTAAAGCACATTAATTGTATTAGGATTGAAATAAATATTATTCTGTACATAGAAAAACGGTTTGTATAAAGGTATGTAAAATTTAGTTTAGCTGCTTTATTAGGTTAATTTAGTATTAAACCAAATCAAAAGCTTTTTATCAAACGAAACTATTAAGGAATATATTATTATATTTTTTTTGTTTTAAGTGCAACACTTAAATTAATAAATCGTCATTAGGGTGAATAAAGAAGAAAAGGAAAAGTATTTTAAACACGAAAAATTGATTGAAAGGTGTAGGAGAGGAGACCGAAGAGCTCAATTCGAAATTTATAAGTTGTATTACAAAGCTATGTTTAATAGTTGTTTAAGGATAGTTAACGACAGTGTAGAGGCCGAAGATTTAATGCAGGAATCCTTTTTGAAAGCTTTTAATAAGATTGAAACATACAAAGGCGAGGTTGCTTTTGGTGCTTGGTTGAAGAAGATTGTGGTTAATAATGCTTTGGATTATGTAAAGAAAAGAAAATTGCAATTGATAGAGCTTAACGAAGCTGTTACAAGCAATTTATATGAGGACGATAATCAGATAAGTGATGATGTATCTGTTGAAAGTATAAAAGAGAAGATAAAAGAGTTACCCGATGGGTACAGAGTTATTTTAAGTTTATATTTGTTTGAAGGGTACGATCACGAGGAGATAGCCTCAATATTGAATATATCAAACTCTACTTCTCGATCGCAATATTTGCGAGCAAAGCAGAGATTGATAAAAGAATTAAATAACAAAGAATAACTATGAGAGATTTTGAAAAATACATTAGCGAAAATGCCGAGATGTTCGATTCTTTCGAACCTTCAGTAGGTCATTTTTCTAAATTCAAGAAAAGAATAGGTCTTTCTTCTACCTTAAATTCTTGGATTCACGATGGATATTTTAGAGCAGCGGCATCAGTTGTTATTTTGTTTGGTATTGGTTTTTCGATGTATGTTTTGAATAATAAAACTGTTGACAGAAGCATGTTTGTTACTCAAGAATATGCTGAGACAGAACAATATTATATGTCGGTTATTGATATTAAAATTAATGAGATTAGAGACTTAATTCCTTCTGCGGCCGATATAGAGGAGGTTAAAGAGGTTTCTAAAGACATTAACGAAGTGGAAAAATCGTTCACAAAAGAGATTACCGACATAGGACAGGGTCCTAATAACGAGTACGTTTATTCAACAATGATTCTTGCTATGCAACAAAAGGTTGAGGTGTTGGATAATATTTTAACACATTTAAAAAATGCAAATACTATAATTAATTAAGGAGATATTATGAAAACTTTAAAATTTGTTATCGCGTCGGTATTAGTTTGGATAATTTTAGGGGTTGGTATTGTAAAAGCCGCCGAATATACTAAACAGTACAAAAAGGAGTTTACGGTTGATGCAAAAACTCTACTTAAAGTAGATAATAGATATGGTGATGTTACTATTTCGAATTGGGATTCGAATAAGGCATATCTTGAGGTTACTGTTGCTGTGGAAAGCGGTAATCAAGAAAGAGCTAATGAGCTTTTAGAATATATTATAATTGATCTTTCGAAAGATGGAGATGTTATTCAGGCTATAACTACAATTGACGATAAATATAATAAGCGTAGTCATAACTATGATTCAAACTCACTTAAGATTAATTATAACATAAAAGTTCCAAATTATATTAGTCTTGAATTGGTTAATAAATATGGAAACGTATATATTGATGAAATTCTTGGTTACTCGAACATTGCTGTAAAGTATGGTACTTTGCAGGCTAAGAACCTTAGCCGTGGTAAAGTTCAGCCACTTAATAGAATTTATCTGTCGTATACTTCTAAGGTTGCACAAATAGAGAAATGTGATTGGATCTCGATAGAGATGAAGTATTCTAAGCTTAATATAGAAAAGGCTCACGCTGTTTCTTTAATAACTAAATATTCGAATCTAAAAGTTGCAGATGCAAGCTCTATTGTAGCAGAAAGTAGGTACGATAATTATACTGTAGATAAAGTAAATAACTTTGTGTTAACTTCTGGTGGATATTCTGACTATATACTAAAAAATGTATCACGTAAAGTGAACATAAATGCAAGCTATTCAGATATAAAAATTGGTATGCTGGGCAAAGATTTTACATCTCTTGATTTAGATAACAGATATGGTTCTATTAAAGTAAATGTTGATCCAATGTCGGTATTCGAAATAATTGGTCATGTTCGTTATGGAAGTATTAGTTATCCAGATAATAGTAAGATAAACAAAATTACAGAGTCGAGTGAAACTACTATCAGCGGTACAGTTGGAAGTGGTGAGCCTGTTGGAAAGATGAAAATAACCGCTAAGTATACTACGGTAAAAATAAATGCAGTGGATTAATAGAAAATATTACATAATAGAAAAAGCGACTGTTCTCCTTCAGTCGCTTTTTTATTTTGTATTAAATAGGACTTTCGATGTATTTTATAATATCGGCAGCTACAATTTTAAACTCTGGTGTAAGAGTTTCTTGGTCGCCAATGTTACTTGTTAATTTATTTATTGTTGTTCCAGGAAAATGAAAGGTAGAGTATAAAACTCCTTGATTTACCTCGTCTGTCACTTCAGCTTTAATTTTAATATGACCACGAGGTGAAAATAATTCTACTATATCACCACTGACGATTTTCCGCTCTTTGGCATCAATAGTATTTATTTTTAATAAATCCTCGGTAACTAGATTACCGTTTGGAGTCCTTCTAGTCATTGTTCCACAGTTGTAGTGTTCAAGTATTCTACCAGTTGTTAGAATAAATGGGTAATCTTTTTTGTAGTGAATTAATTCTGGTGACTCTTTGTAATCGAAGAAGTGGAATTTCCCTTTTTTTGATTTAAAATCACCATCCTTGTGAAGGATTTCTGTTCCTTGCCCATCTTTATTTACAGGCCATTGAAGATCGTTTTCGCCTAAGTTCTCCCATGTTACACCTTCAAAAAAAGGAACAACTTGACTTATCTCTTTAAGAATTTCTTTAGCAGAGAAATTGTTTTGTACGTGTCCAAACCGACGCATTATATCGGTAATAATTTGACCATCAGGTTTTACATTTTTTATTGGCTCTATGGCTTTATTAACTCTTTGGATTCTTCGTTCACTGTTTGTAAACGTGCCATCTTTCTCAAAACTGCATGCAGCAGGTAAGATAACGTTTGCTTTTTTTGCTGTCTCGGTCATGAATATTTCTTGGACAACAAGAAATTCAAGTGACGAAAGGGCTCTTTTTACATCGCATACATTTGGATCAGTCTGAAGAATATCTTCTCCGATTATCCACATTCCTTTAATGCGACCCTGTCGTGATCCTTCTAGCATTTCGGGTATTCTTAAACCTGGGTTGGTAGGATGAGGCTTACCGTAAAATTTTGAATAGTATTCAATAACATCTGGATCTGCAATATTAAGATATCCTGGCCCTTGATGAGGCTGTATTCCCATATCTGCAGCTCCTTGAACATTGTTTTGTCCGCGAAGAGGATTAATTCCTGATCCTTTTTTTCCGATATTACCAGTCATCATAGCAATGTTTGCAATAAGCATCACTGTTTGGCTACCTTGATAGTGTTCTGTAACTCCGAGTCCGTGAAATTCCATAGCAACTTTAGCCTTGGCATATATTGTGGCAGCTTTTTCGACTAGTTCTTTTTTTACACCAGTAATCTCTACAAGGTATTCGTAAGGTAATATTTCTAACTTCTTTACAAATGTTTTAAAGTCTTTAGTATGCTCTGTAATAAATTTTTCGTCTATTAGTTTTTTATCTATTATTACTTTTGCAAACATTAAAAGTAAAGGAACGTTTGTCCCAGGGCGAAGTTGTAGGTGTACGTCGGCGTATTTTGTTAATTCAATTTTTATAGGGTCAATAACAATAAGCTTTTTCCCTTTTAGAACCTCTTGTTTGATTTTTGCTCCAGTTACTGGATGAGCAAGAGTTGGATTAGCACCAATTAATAGAATGCATTCTGTATCTGGTAGCTCTTTAATTGAATTAGTAGCGGCTCCTGTACCAAATGCTTGTTGCATTCCGTATGCAGTAGGAGCGTGGCAAACGCGTGCACAACCGTCAATATTGTTTGTCCCTAAAACAATCCTAAAGAATTTTTGCATTAAATAATTTTCCTCGTTGGTGCATCTCGCTGACGATACTCCTGCAAGAGCATCTGGACCGTTTTGTTTTATTATTCTCTTAAATTCTTTTTCGATTAACTCATAAGCTTCTTGCCATGTTGCCTCAACAAATTTGTCATTTTTTCTTATAAGAGGTGTTTTAAGTCTATCGGGATGTTTGTAGAAATCAAAAGCAAATCGTCCTTTTAAGCATGTGTGTCCGTTATTTACTTCTGCATCTTTTGTTCCTTCAATAGCGATAATCTCATTATCTCTAACTTTTATATTAATATTGCATCCCACACCACAATACGAGCAGATTGATTTAATGACTTTGTCATACTTAACAGTCTTGGATAGGTATCTGTCTGTTAAAGCGTTTGTTGGGCATATCTGAACACATGCTCCGCAAGAGATACATGGCGACTGCATAAAATTTTCATCGTATCCTTTTATTATCTTACTAAAGAAACCTCTATATGCAATTCCTAATGCCATTTCACCTTGCACTTCGTCACATACTCTAACACATTTATAGCAGTGAATACACTCCTTTAAATCGGAATGAATATAGGGATGTGAAAAGTCCTCTTCTATAGAATTATGATTGATTCCTTCTGGATATCGGTAATCATAAATATTGTATCGTTTTAATAGAGATTGAAAAGTTGTTGGATTATGCCCTGACTTTGCTCTTAAACTCTCTTTTGGATAATTGGTGAGCAATAGTTCGAGGATGTTTTTTCGTATTTTTTCAATTTTTTTTGAATGAGTTGTTATTCTCATGTTTTCCTGAACAGGAGTGTGGCATGATGCCATAATTTTAGTTGCTCCGTTTTCTTTTAGAGCAACTTCAACAGAGCATAATCGGCAAGCACCATAATTTTCCAAATTTTCGTCGTGGCATAAAACAGGGATAAATTCTTCCCCCATATTTCGAGAAATAAATTGGTAAATAGTCTCGTTCTCAACTATTGTGAAACGAGTTCTGTTTATGTATGCTTGCCTATTCATACTCTTATATATAAAGTTTTACATTTGACGATATCCTTTAAAGTAAGGTTTTAATTCTATTCCAAAGTGTCTCATTATATTGTAAATTGGTAGTGTTATACCGCTACCTAAGGCACATAATGAGGTGTTTTTCATAGTTTCTAAAAGATCAGTAAATAGATCAAAATCTATTAAGTAGTCTTCGTTTAAGGCTTTGTCAAATAGTTCGTAGCCGCGTATAGTTCCAAGTCTGCAAGGGCTGCATTTGCCACATGATTCTTTTGCTGCAAATTCGAAGAGATGTTTTACGTATTCGGCAAAAATTGTTGAGACAGGTAGAGAGATAACTCCTGCATGACCTAATAAAAATCCGTTTTCTTCGAAGCTCTCGAAATCAATTGTTAGTTTTATTAGATATTCAATTGGTATAACTCCTCCCAATGGTCCGCCTACTTGAATTGCTTTTGCTTTTCTGTCGAATCCTTTGGCTTCGCCTTTAATAAGATCGCGAAGCGGTGTTCCCATTTCTACCTCATAAATACCTGGTTTGTTAAATCCGGCATCTAACGAAAGTAATTTTGTTCCTGTCGATTTTTCTGTGCCAATCTTACTAAATTTACCGCCTCCTTTATATAATATATGGAACAGATTAGCAAAGGTTTCTACATTGCTAACTACCGTAGGGTGATTAAAAAGGCCTTTTACACCAGGGAATGGAGGTCTTACTCTTACTTCAGGACGTATTCCTTCTGCTGAGTTTAAAAGTGAAGTTTCTTCACCACATATATAAGCTCCTTCGCCTGTAACAACTTTAAAATGAAGTCTTCTTTTTGAGTTAAAAACGTTTTCTCCTAAATATCCGCGTGCATAAAGTTTACCAATTTCTTTTCGCATTGAAGTAATAGACGATGGATATTCTCCTCTTATATATACAATACCTTCGTCGGCACCTACTGCTAGGGCTGTTGCTACCATTCCAAATAAAACTTTTGAGGGATGCTCGTTCATTAAGTACATGTCAGAATAAGCTCCTGAATCTCCTTCATCGGCATTACATATTATGTATTTCTTATCCGATTTTGCTTCTTTGCACGATCTCACTTTCTTGTGAAATGGAAATCCTGCACCACCACGACCTCTAAGTTTAGATCTCTCTAACTCATCAATAATAGTATCTGTATTTTTTAAATAATCTAATAGTATGTCAAATTGTTTTGATATTCCACGCCAAGGTTTGGTTAAAATAGGCTTTTTTAACGTTGTATATACAGGGAAAGTAATTTTTGAGTCTATATTATATCGAATAATATCTTTAATTTCTTCGGGATTATCAGTTGAATAAGCTTTGCCATTATACATGAACGCCGAATTCTTGTGGCAAAGACCTAAACATGTAACTTCTGTTATTTCATCTTCGCCGAAATATTTAAGAAGTTCTTGCTTTAATTTATTTTGTTTGTTGGAAACTAAACAGGCTGATCCATCGCATATGGCAACTCGATTTCTTGTATTTAAGAAATCGTAAAATGTTTTAGTTCCTCTTATTGAGGCTAACCCCACATTGTAAATATTATTAATATGGGCAGCGGCTTCTTCAGCAGATCTGTTTTTAGATAACTCTTTTATCTCTTCTGAAAGGCTAAGATTTTTGCCGTTTTTCTTTGATTGGTTGCTTAAGTTGTTCGACATAATGTATATATATTAATCAGATTGATAAGATAAGTAAAAAAAATATTAAATCACTAGTTTTTTAAAATCAAAAAATCAAAATAAAAGGTCGACACGTTATTTTTGTCGACCTTCAATATAAATATTTTTTTTTATTTATCAAGTTGTTTTGTAAAACAGCGTTTACGTTTGTGTTGAATATGATCGTAGTTTTTCCAGTGCTGTATTGCTTTTTGGTTAGTTTCAAATATTCCTGTTGTTTCTACGTGACGAACATTGTGGTCGAGCATAACCTGTTGTAATTCCGTTATTAGAATTGCTGAGACTCCTTTAGCTTGCATCTCTGGGTCAACACCGGTTAGTAAAAGATCAACTTCCGACGGGTTTTTAAGAGCTTTCATAATATGTCTGAAGCCAAAAGGGAACAGCTTTCCGTTAGTTTTTTGCATTGCTTTTGATAGTGATGGTAACCCAACAATAAAACCAACCATTTCGTTGTTTTCGTCGGTAACAACCTTTACAAATTTCGGGTTTAATATTGTGAAATATCTTCCAATATAATAATCCATCATTCTTTCGTTAAGCTCTACAACGCTAAATAAATCTTTAAAGGCTGAGTTTAATAGGTTGAAAACCTTTTTTCCATATGGCTTTAATTCTTTTGAGCTGCTGAAGTTTACAACATTAAGTTTAAATCGTTGTTGTATGATTTTATTTAATTTTTTTGCTTTCTCTGGAATTTCATTAATAGTCAATCTAAATTCTACCCAGTCGATATGTTTTTGGTAGCCAGCTTTCTCTACCAATTCCTGGTAATATGGCATTTGGTACTCCGAAGCTATGGATGGTAAATGATCGAATCCTTCAATAAGCATTCCTTGGTGGTCGAGATTTGTGAAACCTAGTGGACCTCTAACAGTTTCCATTCCTTGTGATTTAACCCAATCTTCGGCTGTTGTTAAAAGAGCATTGGCAACTTCAAAATTATTAATAGTTTCGAATCGCGAAAAGCGGCCAACTTTTTCGCCTGTCTTTTCAATATCTTTACGATTTATTATTGCGCCAATTCGTCCTACTACTTCATTGCCTTTGTAGGCAAGCCAAAATTTAGCATCGCAGAAGTCGAAAGCAGGATTGCTATCGCTTTTTAAAGCTTTTATCTCGTCGTTAATTATTGGAGGAACCCAGAAATTATTCTTCTTGTAAATTTTAAAAGGTAGTTTTGCAAATTGCTTGAATTCTGATTTCGAACAAACTTCTTTTATTTGGATATCCATTGCATGATTTTTTTGTTTGAGTAACAAAATAAGTTTATTTATCTGGAATACAAAAGTATTTTTAAGTGGTCTGTTTTAGGTTAAAAAAAAAGACGACTTCTGTTTTAATAGAGTCGTCTTTTTTTTTAACCTAAATTAATGTTTATAAATCTCTTCAATAACTCTTTTTAGAGTTTTATTTGAAGGTCTTTTTTTTAGCGATTTTAAATTTAGCGAGGTTAAACTTTCGAATAATTTATCTACATCTTCAAAATATTCGTCTCCGCTAATGCTATCGATGTTGTATAAAAAAGTAGAAAATTGGTTCATAGGCACTTTTTTAATTTTGTTCTTAATATTTTCAGAACGAAACAAAAAAGGTTTTTATTGCAGACTACTCAATTTTATATTACCGAAAGTGAAATGTTATTTTTAGTAGCCATCTTTTTTAAATTAAGAATAGCATATCGCATTCTACCAAGAGCTGTATTTATGCTTACATCAGTTTGTTCGGCTATTTCCTGAAAGCTCAGTCCCATATAGTGTCTAAGCATAATGATTTCTCGTTGTTCTTGTGGAAGAGCTTTAACCAGTTTCTGAACATCGTTATGGATTTGACTTTTAATTAAATGATCTTCGATGTTTTCTTCCGAAAGCGATTTGTCGTTTAGTAAGCTCCACTCTTGGTCGTCGTCAGATGTAGTGTTTATCTTTTTTGCTTTTCGGTAATGATCAACAATTAGGTTATGAGCAATTCTTGTTACCCACGAAACAAATCTTCCGTTATCCTGATATTTCCCTCTTTTTAAGGTGTCAATAACCTTAATAAAAGTGTCTTGAAAGATATCGTCGGCAAACGATTCGCTTTTTACAGTATAATATATATAGGTATAAACCTTATTCTTGTGTCTGCGAATGAGGCTTTCAAGTGCATTGTCTTCTCCGTTTACGAATTTAGTAATTAAGTCGTAATCTGAAGGTTGATTATGATTCTTCATATCAATTTCCATTAAAGGTTCGGAGTAGATTTACATCATAGGCACTTGTCGATTTTTAATTTGATGCAAGAAACAATATATTTTTTATTTCAACAAAAATTACACTAACAAAATGTATGGGTTGGTGAATGGTTTATATAAACAGGTTAATATTTAATTGTTTTCGTTTGGTCTATTTGTACGCGATAATTCCTAATTAGTTGTATTTTTGCTTTGCTATGAGTGATAAAAATAATTCTATTATAATAAAAGGTGCCAAGGTTCACAATCTTAAAAACCTAAGTGTTGAAATACCACGTGATAAATTTATAGTTATTACTGGTTTATCGGGATCGGGAAAGTCGTCGTTGGCTTTTGATACTTTGTATGCCGAGGGACAACGCAGATATGTTGAAAGTTTGTCGTCGTATGCACGTCAGTTTCTTGGTGCAATGAATAAGCCTGAGGTTGACGATATCTCTGGTATTCCTCCGGCTGTAGCTATTGAACAGAGGGTTACTTCAAAGTCAACACGATCGACTGTTGGTACTTCTACCGAGATTTATGACTATTTAAAATTGTTGTTTGCCAGAATAGGTAAGACTATTTCGCCTACTTCGGGAAAAGAGATAAAATGTCATTCGGTGGCCGATGTGGTTAATTTTGTATCCTCTTTAGATTCTGGCACAAAAACCTTAATTGTTTCGCCTGTAAACTTGAATTCAGAGGCTGATAAAGAGAGTCTTATTCAGAATTTTATGAATGAAGGATATTCAAGATATGAAATGAATGGCGAGATTTTAAATCTTAGTTTAGATATAGCTATTAATGACAACATAAATATTCTTGTAGACAGGGTTAAGGCCGATAGTGCTGACGAGACAAAAGGCAGGGTTGCCGATTCGGTGCAAACGGCTTTTCAGGAGTCGGCAGGAAAATGCGAGATTGTTTATTGGGGCGACAACCAATGGAAACGAGAGTCGTTTTCGAATATTTTTGAGGAGGATGGTGTTGTTTACGACGAGCCTACACCTCATCTTTTTTCGTTTAATAGTCCACTTGGTGCTTGTCCGGTGTGCGAAGGTTACGGAAAAGTAATTGGTATTGACGAGGATTTGGTTATCCCAAATAAATCGCTTTCGGTTTATCAGGATGCTGTTTTGTGCTGGCGAGGCGATAAGATGAGCGAGTGGAAAATGCAGCTTATTGCTAATGCCGATAAATGCAATTTTCCTATTCATAGACCATATTTTGAGCTTAACGAAGAGCAAAAAGATATGCTGTGGAATGGAACCGAAGATTTTGAAGGTATAAATAGCTTTTTCGATTATCTGGAAGAGAAAAAGTATAAAATTCAGCATAGAGTAATGCTTTCGCGATACAGAGGAAAAACTACTTGTGGTGAATGTAAAGGGTCGAGATTAAAAAAAGAGGCCTCTTACGTTAAAATTAATAATGTCTCAATTCAGCAGTTGGTTAATAAGCCTATTGAGTATTTGGTAGACTTTTTTGGATCGATAAAATTATCGGAAAGCGATAGAAAAATTTCCGATAGAATTCTTATTGAGATTACATCGAGAATAGACTTTCTTATTAATGTAGGATTGAGTTATCTTACTTTAAACAGATTGTCGTCTACATTGTCGGGTGGCGAATCGCAACGAATAAGCTTGGTTTCGGCCTTGGGTAGTAGTTTGGTTGGTTCGCTTTATATTCTCGACGAGCCTTCAATAGGTCTTCATCCGCGCGATACACACAGGTTAATTCACTCGTTAAAACAGTTACAAAATGTTGGTAATACTGTAATTGTTGTTGAGCACGAAGAGGAGATGATTAAAGCAGCCGATCAGATAATTGATATAGGACCCGACGCTGGTAGATTTGGTGGAGAGGTTGTTTTTCAGGGTAGTTTTAATGAGTTGGCAACAGCCGAAAATAGTTATACAGCCAAGTATTTAACTGGAGCGATGTCTATTCCTATGCCAACAAAAAGACGTAAATGGCGAGACTTTATTCACGTTGTTGGAGCGCGCGAAAACAATCTGAAAAATATTGATGTTAAAATACCTTTAGGATGTATTGTTACTGTTACTGGGGTTAGTGGTTCGGGTAAATCTACATTAATTAGCGATATTGTGTATAAGGCAATGGCACGACAATTAATGGGACTAGGACTTCGTCCGGGCGAGCACGATTCTGTTACCGATGAGTCGAGAACTGTTGGGGTGATTGAGATGATAGATCAGAATCCTATTGGTAAATCTTCGCGTTCGAATCCGGCTACTTATTTAAAAGTTTACGATGATATAAGAAAGTTGTTTTCCGAACTTAAGTCGGCTAAACTGGCGGGATTACGACCTGCCGATTTTTCGTTTAATGTTGATGGTGGGCGTTGCGAAGAGTGCAAAGGAGAGGGGGTTATTCATGTTGAAATGCAGTTTATGGCCGATGTTACTCTTGTTTGTGAAGAGTGTAAAGGAACCCGATTTAAAGAGAATGTACTTGATGTAAAATATAGGTCGAAAAATGTTCACGATATTCTAGAGATGTCGGTTTCTGAGGCTATAGAATTTTTCTCGGAAGATAAAAAAGCGGCAACCGAAAAGATTGTTCAAAAGCTTATGCCTCTTAGCGATGTTGGTTTAGGGTATGTAAAGCTTGGGCAGTCGTCTAGTACCCTTAGTGGGGGAGAGAGTCAAAGGGTTAAGCTAGCTTCGTTTCTGAAAAAAGATAGCACTAAAGAGCATGTGTTATTTATTTTTGATGAGCCAACTACAGGCTTGCATTTGCACGATATAAATAAGCTTATGGCTTCGTTTAATGCCCTGGTTGAAAACGGTCACTCTATTTTAGTTATTGAACATAACACCGATGTTATTAAATGTGCCGATTGGATTATTGATTTAGGTCCCGAAGGAGGAGATAAGGGTGGAAACGTTGTTTTTGAAGGAATCCCCGAAGATATTGTTTCTGTTAAAGAGTCGTATACAGGATCTTTTTTGAAAGATAAAATATAATTAAGAAAAAGTTACGTAGAATAGTAGTTGAAGCGTTGTTTTTTAAAGAAGCAATTTCGGGGTGTTGTTTTTTGCTTTCGCTTGGAGCGAAACCTTGAAATGGTTGCAGTTGGGACTTTCGCTTGGAGCGAAACACTGAAATGGTTGCAGTTGGAGCTTTCGCTTGGAGCGAAACACTAAAATGGTTGCAATTGGGACTTTCGCTTGGAGCGAAACCTTGAAATGGTTGCAGTTGGAACTTTCGCTTGTAGCGAAACCCTGAAATGGTTGCAGTTGAGACTTTCGCTTGGAGCGAAACACTGAAATGGTTGCAGTTGGGACTTTCGCTTGTAGCGAAACATTGAAATGGTTGAAATATAGTAATCTTATTATAAAGCTTAACAAAGCTGTCAATAGTTTTTATATTTCTGAAATATATAATAGTATAAAACAGCCCAAACAGCGGGTTCGTTTTTGTTTTTTAGTCTGTTAGGAAATGTTTTCGGATAAATAAAAGAGGGTGTGCAAAAACAATTAAAAGAAATTAAAATGTCACGTTGAGCGGAGTCGAAACGTTTTGTTTTCAATGAAATAATCCTTCGACTTTGCTCAGGATGACAGTTTAATCTAGTTTTTGTACACCCTCAGTAAATATAACTTAGTGTAAGTTTTTTTAGTCTTTCTCCGAAAGCTCTAACCAGCGAAGCTCTTTTTCTTCTAACGAGTCTTTGCTTTGTTGGTAAAGAATAGATTTTTCGGTTATTTCGTCGCCCGAAAGAGTTCCAGAGCTTAGTTCTTCTTCAAGCGTAGCTATAAGTTTTTCAAGTTCTTCTATCTCTTTCTCAAGTTTTTCGAACTCCATTTTCTCTTTAAAGCTTTTTTTGTTGCTTACCTGTGGAGCTTTCTTTGGCTTTTCTTTAGGGGCAACAGGTTGCTTGGTCTCTTTTTCAAGTTGTTCTTTCTCTAGCTTGTAATCGCGATATTGGGTGTAGTTGCCAGGGAAATCTTTTATGTCGCCATTGCCATTAAAAGCAAACAAATGGTCAACAACTTTGTCCATAAAGAATCTGTCGTGCGATATAATTATTACGCAGCCATTAAAAGTTTGCAGATAATCTTCCAAAACATTAAGAGTCATAATATCTAGATCGTTAGTAGGCTCATCTAGAATTAAGAAGTTTGGATTCTGCATTAATACAGTTAAAAGATATAAGCGACGTTTTTCGCCACCGCTTAGCTTTTCGATAAAAGCATAATGAGTATCGGGTGGGAATAAAAAGTATGTTAGAAATTGTGTTATCGACATAATAGACCCGTCGCCAAGCGTAACAACCTCGGCAATTTCGCGAACCACATCGATAACTTTATCGTTAGGGTTAAACTCAATACCTTTTTGGCTGTAATACCCAAAATGTATAGTTTGTCCTACGTCAACCAATCCGCTATCGGGCTTTAAGGTGTCGGTAATAATATTAACGAAAGTCGATTTTCCGGTACCGTTATCGCCCACAATGCCAATTTTTTCGCCTCGGTTAAATAGGTACGAGAAATCTTTAAGAATAACTTTATCGCCAAACGACTTATAAAGGTTTTTAACTTCCAGAATTTTCTTACCCATGCGGGTTTGCTGGATATTAATATTTATGTCTTTTTCAACTTTTTTGTACGAAGCAGCATCTTTTAATTCGTAAAACGAGTCGATTCTTGATTTAGCTTTAGTGCCACGAGCCTTAGGCATACGTCGCATCCACTCTTGTTCGGTGCGTAATAAATTTTTTGCTTTGTCGGCACCTGCTCGTGCAATCTCAATACGTTCGGCTCTCTTCTCAAGATAATACGAGTAGTTTCCTTTGTATGAGTACATCTGCTTGTCGTCTATTTCAAGTATTAGATTACAAATACGATCTAAGAAATAGCGGTCGTGAGTAACCATAAGCAGTGTAATAGTGGCATTGCAAAGGTACTCTTCGAGCCACTCAATCATATCTAAATCTAAATGGTTGGTAGGCTCATCGAGAATTAAAAAGTCGGGATTCTGAAGAATTACCGAAGCCAAAGCCACGCGCTTTTGTTGTCCTCCCGAAAGGGTTCCAATTTTTTGCGATGTATCGTATATCTTAAGTTGCCCAAGTATTTGGTTAGCTCTGGTTTCAAAGTCCCAGGCGTTAAGCAAGTCCATAGCTTCCATCGATTTTTGAATACTATCGGCATTGCCACTTTCAAGAGCTTTGTTGTAGCTATTAAGAGCTTTATATACCTCTTCTGACGAGGCGTGAATCTCTTCGATAATAGATTTTTTAGGGTCTAGATTTGGCTCTTGAGGTAAGAACGCAATTGTTATATCGTTTCTAAATATTACGCTTCCTTTGTCGGCGCTGTCAACATTCGATAATATATTTAGTAGGGTTGTTTTACCTGCTCCATTTCGTGCAACAATAGCTACTTTTTCGCCTTTGTCGATACCAAATTTTAGATCTTCGAACAGTTCTAAATCGCCAAACGATTTTCTTAGCCCTTCAACTTGTAAAAAACTTATCATTATTCTTTTTTATGTTTTTCCAATTAGTACATTCAAACAAAAATATAGAAACATTGTTGCTACTTTGTTATTCGAATGATTTGAGTGGCAAAAGTAAGAAGATTAATATCAATTGATGAGAAAAGAGGAACGTTTTAAGCGCACAATAGAATATTTTACAAAAAACATGCCCGTTGCAGAAACGGAATTGCATTATAATAATCCATACGAATTGCTTGTTGCTGTAATTTTATCGGCGCAGTGTACCGACAAAAGAGTTAATATGATGACTCCGGCTTTGTTTGAAAAATATAGCGATGCAAGGGCTCTTTCCAAGGCTTCTGTTGAAGAAATTTTTTCGTTTATAAGAAGTTGTTCGTATCCCAATAACAAGGCAAAGCATCTTGCAGGGATGTCAAAAAAGTTGGTTGAGGATTTTAATAATCAAGTTCCTTCTGATATAAAAGAGTTGCAGACATTGCCAGGTGTAGGTCGTAAAACAGCAAATGTTATAGCTTCGGTAGTATTTAACGCGCCTGCCATGGCTGTAGATACTCATGTTTTTAGAGTGGCAAAGAGAATAGGTCTTTCGACAAGTGCAAAGACACCCTTAGAAACCGAAAAGCAGTTGGTGAAATATTTTCCTGCCGAATTGTTGCCAAAAGCCCATCATTGGCTGATTTTACATGGTCGATATGTTTGTATTGCTCGTAAACCTAAGTGCGAGGAGTGCGGATTGAAAGATTTTTGTAAATTTTTTCAAAAAAAATAGATTGAGTATAATTGTGATTATTAAACTGTTTGTTGTTATTTGCCCGTTTTACCTATGTTTTGTGCGAAAAATAAATGGTTGGAATATTTGGAGAATAAAAAATCTTTCATACTTTTGCATCGCTTTCAACAACAAAGCAGACATATTGGAGAGATGGCAGAGTGGTCGAATGCGGCGGTCTTGAAAACCGTTGTGCGGCAACGTACCGGGGGTTCGAATCCCTCTCTCTC
>JAFGOQ010000057.1 GCA_016926405.1 Bacteroidales bacterium | reverse complement strand
TGCTCTTGTTAATAACCCTAAGATTATTTTAGCCGATGAGCCTACAGGAAACCTTGATAGTAAATTTGGTAACGAGGTAATGAACCTATTAACCGACCTTAACGAACTAGGAACTACTATTATTATGGTAACTCACTCAAACCACGACGCTAGTTTTGCAAACAGAGTGGTTAATCTTTTAGACGGGCAGGTTGTAACAGAAAAAGTTAATCGTGCTAAATACGAGTTTGTTGAACAAAATTAATAAACGTAGGTAGAAACGCACGGCCGTGCGTTTCTACCAAAAAAACAAAAAATCATGATAATAAATTATATAAAATCTGCATTTCGCTCTATGCAGCGAAACAAATTACATACTGCATTAAATATTTTTGGTTTAGCCTTCTGTATTTCAGTTTTAACACTTTCTATTCTTTATATAAAAAACGAAACTAGCTACGATAAAAGTTTCGATAGAGCAAACGATATATATCGTGTTGGACAAGTTTTTAACCTTGGCGAAGAAAATGAAGAGATGCTTGTAACTTCTCAGCCTCTTGCTAAAACACTCGAAAAAGAAGTTCCAGAGGTAGAGGCTGCTACACGTTTGTATGGGCTTTTTCAGGGTAGTCGTGTTTTTAGAATGGAGAACGATAATGTTTTCTGCGATAAAGTGGCTAGAGTAGATAACTCGTTTTTAAAGGTGTTTAGTTTCCCTCTATTATATGGTGATCCAGAAAAAGCACTACAGGAGCCTGGTCATATGTTAATATCTGAGGATTTATCATACACTTTATTTGGAAATGAGAATCCAGTAGGTAAGACTGTTGAGATGGGTAGTAGTAAATACAAAAGAATTGTTGATGGTGTTATTAAAAAGACAAAAGATAATATTCACTTTAATTACGATGTTTATGAAGGCTACGATTCGTACGAGGTTGATAACGACATGTGGGGTAATCAGAATAATTATCATACTTATGTAAAACTTAAAGAGGGTGCTTCGTTTGAATCTTTCGCCAATAATGCCAATCAGCTTCAATGGAAATATGTTTTACCTATAATGCAACCTTGGATTGCTGGACTAAATAAGACAAACTGTTACATGTTTTTTACTCCTATTACCGATATTCATTTAAAATCGAATCACCTTTACGAGCTTAGTAGCAATGGGAATATTACATATGTTTATATAGCTTTATTGTTGGCATTAATTATTATTGGTGTTGCTGCAATTAATTATATAAATCTTGCAACTGCTCAATCAGCTCGACGTGCTAAGGAGATTGGTGTTCGTAAAGTGTCTGGATCGAATAAAAAGATGCTTGTTACACAATTTACTGTTGAGGCTATTGTTCAGAGTTATATTGCAATGGTTTTAGGTTTAATAATAACAGAGCTGTTGCTTCCTTATTTTAATAGTGTATTAGCAACAGACATCACTCTATTAAGCAGCTCTTTTGCTTCATTATTACTTTTGATTTTTGCAATTACAACAGTAATAGGTTTTGTTTCGGGTATCTTTCCTGCTTTTGTTCTTTCTCGTTTCGAGCCTGTTAAAGTGCTTAAAGGTTCGCTGTCGGCTAGTAAAAAGGGTGGGTTTATACGCAAAGCTTTGGTTGTTACACAGTTTGTTGTGTCTGCTATTTTAATAGTTATGGTTATGTTTATCTATAAACAGGTAAACTTTATGCATAGTAAAGATTTAGGTTTCGATAAACAACAGGTTCTTTCGGTTAGATTACGTTGGCATAAAGGTGGTGTACAGAAATTTTACGAGCCTTTTAAGCAAGAGGTGTTAAAAAATAATGCAGTAGAGGCTGTTTCTTTCTCTTCGAACATTCCTGGCGATCATTATGGTCAAAACGGCTTCGATACTCGCGATGGTAAATCAGAAACATTCAATTTTTGCTACGCCGATAGTGAATATATTAAAGCAATGGGTTTTGAACTTATAAAGGGAGAAAACTTTATGCCTATTGATACTGCTAGCCGACGATTGATTGTTAACGAAGCATTTATTAAGAAGTTTAAAATTGAAGGCGATCCTGTTGGTCAGATAATGGGTATTGGCGATCGTAGCGAAACAATAATAGGAGTTATTAAGGATTTTCATATCGATAATTTCGACAAAGCGATTGCTCCTCTTGCTTTATGTAACTATGAAAATAATCCTATAAACGAGTTTGTTATAAGATTTAATTCTGAAAATGTTGGCGAGTTAGTAAATACTTTAGAGACTAAATGGAAAGAGATTGAGCCTGTTTATCCTTTGCAAATAACATTCCTCGACGATCGTTTTGCTCAGATATTTGCAAAACAAGAACAGTTTGGAAAATTATTTATTGGAGCAACATTATTTACTGTGTTAGTTGCTATGCTTGGCTTATTTGGCTTGGCATCGTTCTCGGCACAACAACGTAAACGCGAAATTGGTATTCGCAAGGTTATGGGTGCTTCCGATTCGGGTATTATGTATATGCTTATTGCCGAATTTGTTAAGCTCGTTATTATTGCTACGGTAATATCTACCCCTGTGGCTTATTACCTTGCTGATAAATGGTTGTCGGGCTTTGCTTATCATACTAGTATGTCTATTCTTCCATTTGTGTTAACATTTATTGTTACAATGATTATTGCAGTTGTTACTGTTGCATGGCAAGCACATTTGGCATCTACGGCAAAACCTGTCGATGTTATTAGATACGAATAATTTTTTTGTTGAGGCGCACGGCAGTGCGCCTCAACCACAAAACAAACAATCATGGATACAATTATACAAAAGAAAAGATTTCCTTCTAAACGATTAATTATGATTGCTTCAGCTGTTGTTGCTGTTGTGGCAATGGCAATGCTATCATCAAGCTTCGGGCTCTTCTCATATTCTATATCGAAGCAGAAACTGATAATTAAAGATGTAGACTTTGGTGTTTTCGAAGATTTTATTTCTGCCAGTGCAACAGTTGAACCAATAAATACAGTGTTGGTAAATGTAATTGAAGGGGGTATGGTGCAGGAGATTCTGTGCGAAGATGGCGCAATGGTTGAAAAAGGTCAGCAGCTGGCTCGTATTGTTAATCCTAATGTGTCGCTTAATTATATGACTCAAGAGACATCTATTGTTGAGCAGATGAATAATCTTCGAAACACTCAGTTAATTATAGAGAACACTCAGCGCGATCTTAACGATAAACTTTTTCTGCAAGAGAAGGAGTACTTCGAGGCCGAACGACAATATAAAATGGACACTATGTTGTACCGCAAAGGTGTTATTGCTCGCAACGAATATCTTAAAACAGTCGAGAATTATAACTATCAACAAAAGCGTACTAAGCTTATACGTAATGGTGTAGAGAAAGAGATTGTTAATCGCGAATCGCAGTTAGAGCGCGTTAAAACTTCTATTACTCTTATGGAGCGCAACCTCGAAATTCTTCGCGAAAACCGTAGCAACTTCATTGTAAAGGCTCCAATTGCTGGTCGTTTGTCGTCGTTTAATCCTGTGTTGGGGCAAAACTTTCAGTCCGGACAATCAATGGGAAAGATTGATGTGCTTAGCGGTTTTATGGTTCGTTCAACAATTAACGAGTACTACCTTTCAAAAGTAAAAGAGGGAATGCAGGCTCATATAATTGTGCAAGGTGAGCGATTTGCTCTTATAGTAAGCAAGGTTATTCCAGAAGTGGTAAATGGTCAGTTTCAGGTTGACTTTACTTTTGTTGACCAACAACCAGAGAATATTACCCGTGGACAAGCTATTCAAATACGTATTGAATTATCGGACAAAGCCGAGGTTGTTAGATTACCTAAAGGTGCATTTAACGACGCTACAGGAGGAAAATGGATTTTTGTTGTCGATGGCAACAGAGCTTATCGTCGCGAGATTCAGCTTGGACGAAGCAACCCTTCGTATTACGAGGTGATTGATGGTCTGCAAAAAGGCGAAAAAGTAATTGTATCGTCGTACAGCAGTTTTAAAGACAAAGACGAAATTGTAATAGAAAATTAAAACTCATTTGTAGAGTTGCGAAAGTGCTCTATACCAACTTGTATACTATGAAAACAGTTATAGAAATTAAAAACCTAGTTAAAAAGTACAGAACAGAAGAGATTGAAACAACAGCAATCGATAATCTTGAATTAACAATAAACCAAGGCGAGTTTGTTGCCATAATGGGACCTTCGGGATGTGGAAAAACAACTCTTTTAAATGTTATT